>NZ_JAJKHN010000036.1:0-65368 GCF_020982715.1 Bacteroides sp. 1_1_30 | reverse complement strand
ATTCCTGAAGGCAAGAACAAGCTTAAAGAAGCAACAGGATCAATCGTTTGGGAAGAGGATGTTTTCATGATGCAAAAATAAGAATTTTAACGCAATCCCCCAAGGTTTCAGACTGAGCCAAACAGTGTTGCAAAAAATGTCAATAAAACTCCTATGTATTTCTGATAGATAGCACTACTTTATAAACCACTGGTATCCAACCGGTTACAATTCTATAATTTCCTTTAAAACCAACGGCCCGTTTCTCACCGAGAAACAACCTTTTCGACACCGAGAAACGAAGTGTTTCTCACCGAGAAACGAATCGACTGATAAAGTCCTAAACTTAAATTAAGGAAATTGTTCGTCTCTTTTATTTTTGACACTTCTATCGTAGGAATGTATATGTTGAAATATATTTCAATGATAATCTTATCGTGTCTAAAATATAATGATATGGAATAAATTTATAACCGTACCGTTTGGAATCAATTACCACTAATGATTTTATTAGTTATTTTTAAGCGAACGTTTACCTATTAATAGTTATTTCATTGCCTAAGGAGTTTTCGTTTGACAATTGTTAAGCGATAGTTCAACATCTGTCAAGCGTTCGTTCAACAGTTGTCAAACGATAATTCGTTAGGCAATTGAAAAAATAATATAAGCAAGAGAAAGAGATAAAAGCTGCATATTGACGAGTTATTGTCAGCGACAGTATTTTTGGTTATTTCCGTACCGAAACAAGCTAAATGCTAATTTAGAGTTCACCACGGATTACACAGATTCACACAGATTATTTTCATTTTCGTTGAATACCTATAATGAATTAGGGTACTGATATACATATTTATTCCACCATTGCCAACGTCAATATACTAATCCGTATATCCTCCACATC
The DNA here is from genome assembly GCF_020982715.1 of Bacteroides sp. 1_1_30. Lineage (NCBI taxonomy): Bacteria > Pseudomonadati > Bacteroidota > Bacteroidia > Bacteroidales > Bacteroidaceae > Bacteroides > Bacteroides sp. 1_1_30. The sequence goes on along the minus strand of NZ_JAJKHN010000036.1, from coordinate 64,488 downwards.
TACCAGACAGGAAGCACATGCCAGAGTAGTAGAACCAGTAGTCAACACATCGTCAACTATCAGTATGTGTTTCCCTGCAAGTGTTTCGGGATGCTGAAGTTCAAAGATACCTTCCACATTATCCCGACGTTCAAACACAGATTTACGCGTTTGCGTTTCCGTATTTTTCTTACGTAATATTGATTCTGTATCGATGGGGATTCCTGTTACAGCAGCAATACCACGAGCAATCCACTCACTCTGATTATAACCACGGATTTGCTGTTTTTTCTTATGAAGCGGTATGGGGATTATCACATCAATTCCCTGAAAAAAATTGGAAGACAAAAGTTCGGCAGCCATATACCGCCCCATAATTGCACCTATTTCCTTTTGTCCACCATATTTCAACCTATGAAGAATCAACCGGAAGTCGCTTCCTTTCTCATAAAAGAAAAAAGAAGTAGCCCGTTCCAAAGGGATTTGTCCCCAGAAGAGCCGCTCTACCGGATTATCTTTTCGAAGATGATAATTAGTACGGGGTAGATTGATATTACATTCTGTACAGATACATTCTTCACCCTTTGCTAACGGCCGGCCACAAACAACGCAGCAACGGGGAAATAGCAAAGATAAGAAAGAACTAAGCCAGTCTTTGATAAGAAGTGTGTGTTTCATAATAATAGAGATTTAAAGTTGCAATAGCACCTACATATTGCAATTACATATTCAATGGAGGGACTTCTGCCAGAAGTTTCTGAAAGAAAGGATGAAGATTTCCATTCGTTGCAAGAATATGATGTCCTTCTATGAAATGATCTTCACCATAAAAGTTAGTCACCTTTCCTCCCGCCTCCTGAACAATCAGTGCCGCTGCAGAATAATCCCATTTTCCGAGAAATGCTTCCATCCATGCATCAAAACGCCCAATAGCTACATAACAGATTGCGGCAGCAGCCGAGCCATTCATGCGAATGCCTCCCACTACTCCATAAAGCTGATCGATGAGATGAAGAGCGGTCTGTTTATATTGCAGATGATTATAAGGCAATTCTGTAATGACGAATGCATCTTTGATGTTTTCAACGTTCGACACATGAATTTCTTCGCCATTCATAAACGCTTTTCCGCCTTTCCAAGCATAAAAACATTCATCCCGGCAAACCTCATAAACGACGCCTAAAAGAAGTTCGGTACAGCTACGTAAAGCGATGGACACACAATAAGGAGCCTCATCATGAATATAATTCGTAGTTCCATCCAACGGATCAATCACCCAGCAGTATGGTTCATCCTGATAAATAGCAGAGCCTTCTTCTGTTATGAATCCCGCTTCAGGCAGTAAAGCAGTTAGGGCTTTCACCACACACACTTCAGATTCTTTATCTACATAAGACACATAATCGTGTGCATGTTTTTCCACCACACGCTCACGACGAAAGTTCTTTCGTTCTTCTTTCAAAAAATGTCCAACTTCCGTAGCAATCCGGCATACATCAGCTGTAAGTTGTTTTAAATCCAACATTTATTATTCAAATTAAAAAGTGCTTCGAAGTTATAGCTTTTCCGGCAAAAAGCATAAAGGAAAATAATATTTTCGTGTTTGATACGCAAATTAATGAGATAACATCAAAACTATTATAACCAATATTTTAAAAAAACATCTAAAAACAAGGCCGACTCATTTTCTTTTATGAGCCGACCTTTCTTTACTTTTACATCAAAATATAAATGTATTGTTCTTTATTCCTTAATTTATAACAACATTACTTCTGAACCACAATTTTCAACTTACAGGTACGTCCATAGAGTAATGCCACACCATCATAAGTGAGTCCGGTTATGCCAGCTCCCGAGTAGGCTGGTCCCTGGCTTCCTACCACTCCTGTAGGAGTAGCTATTTTACATCCTCCGGCAACTAATGCATCCATATCGTTTGCGGCTTCAATAACATGAATGACACCGTATTTGCCCGCCGCAGTAACAAAGGCAATATAAGAACCGTCTTTTATCTGCAAACTACAAGGATCATTCGGATATCCATCAGACGCATTGACTCTTTGCATTAACATATCGGCACCTCCTTTAGCTATACTTTCCAATACATTCAACGCCTCAAAAGTCTTGACGTCCGAAGCCGCGTTCGCCATCATCACATCAATACCAAGATCAGTAACCTTATCATCAGGGATAAGGGTAAACAGCGTTTTGTTGGTAGCAACACCTGCCGGTTTGATCCAGTCATTCACATCGTAAGCTCGCCCTATCGGTCCTCCACTAATTCTTGACGCACTGACATAAGAGAAACCTCTGTTTTTAACGGCAACAAAGCTTGGATTTCTCCATATATTGATGAAAGCAAAGTCTACGCCGTTTGCCTTTGAGCCATATCCTTTAATTTCCTTCAGGCTTAATACATGCTTTTGCACACCTTGTACCATTATTCCCTCTATGGAGAAAATATAAGGTTGATCCGGTTCTGTTGAATGTTCCCATTCGGGTGCCATTTCGATATCGTTGAAAACAAGCGCAACATTATTGTCAACACCCTCAAGACCTTCGATATTGATAATCTTTTCCTCTTTCAACCCCTCTATATCTTCCACCACAATCTTGATTCCATTGGTCTCTTTATTGTCTACGACAGTTTTCAGGATAAATTCCATTTCCAACGGATTGCCTGATACCGGAATAGTCGTATATTCCTTCAGGTCACCCAGTACTTTATTACACAACGTATGTTTTATAGACTTAATGCCCACAGCTGAACGAATCACTACAGACAGAGAAACCTCTTCATTGGGTACTAAAACAGGGAAATCTGATGGTTCGGTGAATATCTGGGATGGAAGTTTGGTTATCTTTTTAATAGGTATTACCTTTTGTGCCGTTTTTGTCAAAACGTCCGTTGATGTTACCAGTATTCCGGCTGCTTCACGCGTATTGACCTTGACATTCAAGTCAAATTCAAGTGTCATATCAGTTTGCAGAGTATCTATCTTTAAACGTTGGCGTTCAGTCGCGTTTATCTCTTCATATTCTCCATTTTCATCCATCTTCAACAAGGTAGCATATATACTATGTATACCCACAGCAGAGAAACTTTTAGCAGATACAGTCACCGTCGAGTTATACTCCACCACATCTATTTCGGAAGGAGAAGTGAGTTCTACAGTAGGTGGCGGATACGCGTTGTCGTCCGAATAATCAGACTCACTATCACTACAATTTGTCAACAACAAACCCCATGGAAGGGCAAGTATCAGGATCATTATATTTTTGATATATTGCTTCATGACCGTTCATTTTTTATTTTAAAGATTCGATTTGTAATTGAAAACAATGTAAATCTCCGCTTACACTTGTTTCGGTTACCCCCCTAAAAGCCCATTTATGTGAAGTCAGGACAAATATACAATACTCGGAGTCTCTATTTCTATTTTCCACTTCTACGAAAGAATAGGTATCAGAAGTTAAGTTAGAAGTAATTGCCGACTCAAGATTAGGCAATAACGCACGTTTAACAGTGCCTACCAGAACCGTCTGTTCGTTTACCTTTTTCTTAAATACGTCAACAGCCGGAGCTATCAGGTCTTCACTGTTTAATGACACAGAACAGAAGAGCATATCTATTCCGTTCACTGCTTCTGTTTTTGTTTCAAGATATCTGCAATCGTTTTTTACTACATATTGTGTCATTTCGGAAATAGTAGAAGGAAAAAGAACCGTACTACCGATTATCTTTTTCTCTCCGTTACTATAGCTGACAGGTACAAACACCGGCACTTTCTTACTCTCTCTAGCAGTCTCCGTACCCGTATTTATGATTGCAGTTTGCCCATAGACAGCGTTCGTCCTATCCAACAATGCCACTGAATGAACAGTGTTTCTGATAGATGACGCCACCTCTTTATAACTACAAGAGCTAAATAAATTTTGCTCTGACAAGTGCGCATAAACCAATACGTTAGTTGTTCTGAACCGGTTCCATTCCGGAATTTCTTCTCCCTTGTTATCCTCATCACTACACGAAACGAACAGGCAAGAGATGATACATATAAATAGCAGATATAGATAGTTTGATTTCATATTTCATTCATTTTACAAATTCAACTTCAGCAAACAAAGCTCTGTGGTCAGATACTTCCGGATTAGATAGAACTTTAAACGACTTCACTTTCCACTTATTCTGTGGAAGTCCGAATATATAATCAATCTTGATTGTCGGCTGATCTGCCGGATAGGTGAATGTATCATCACAGATTCTCTGCCAGTTCTTCATTACCTCACAAATCACATTAGAGTCGGTTCGGGCATTAAAATCTCCCCCCAGCAGTGTCGGAGTATCTCCCGTACCAATCCGCTCATTAATCTGTTCGGCCATTGCACTCCTTATCAGGTCCGTCGAATGATCCAGGTGAGTCGTTCCTATCCTGATTACGTCTGAAGTTCCCGGTTCCTGAATATCTACATATAATAGCGTCCGGGGTTCTTTGGCTCCGTCTATACCTTCAAAAGTTTTGTTATTGATATAAACAAAAGGATATTTTGAAAGGATAGCCACCCCATATTCTCCACCACCAGTATCCATCGCTTTCCCGAATACGGAAAACAATCCTAACTCCGCAGCCAGTTGAGTGGTGAAATCTTGATTTTTATTCCTTTTTGTGTTGTAATCTATCTCTTGCAACATTACAACATCCGGATTGTATTTCCTGATAAATACAGCATACTCCTTCACCGAGTAACCAGTCATCTGTCCGGACATCCGGCAATTATAGCTCATTATTTTAAGAGCCTGCGCATACGTACTTTGATACGCAAAGAAGAAAAGGCATACCCATACAATGGGCTTTAAAAGTGCTTTCATAAATTTGTTTTTGTTATTAGATTAAGTTTACTTATTCAACGGTATATGTATATTCTGATATTTTTTTAAAGCTAACCGGTGTTATGGATTGCATCACCTCCAACACATAGTTCAAATCGTTCCCTTTACAAACGAAGTCGTACGTAAACGAAGCAATCTTTTCGTTTTTAACTGTAATCTCTATATCAAAATGACGCGAGAGTGTTGTAAGCACCTCTTTCAATGATGCATTTCTGAAAATAAGCCGGTTGTTCTTCCAACTCGAAGCATCATCGTGATATCTATCAGTTTTTATTTTTATTACATTACTCCTTTTCTCATAAACTGCAGTTTGTCCGGGAAGCATTTGCTGCATAGGCCTGCGGCTTTGCACATGCCCGATATTTATACTTCCTTCGTCGAGTGTAGTTTTGATTACCTTATCCGAAGCGTATGCTTTTACATTGAAACACGTTCCCGTCACTTGTATTTTCACATTCTCGGCAAGCACCTGAAAAGGGGATTTCTTGTTTTCTGCTATCTCAAAATAAGCCTCTCCCTCCAACGTAACATTCCTGTTGTATTTTGCAAACTGTTCCGGATAGGTCAATTTAGAATCGGCATTTAACCACACCCGGCTACCATCAGGAAGTAATACAAGTAGCTTTTCACCCCTTACAGCACAGACCTCCCGATAAACAAGGTTTGCCTCACTACGACTTTGATAGAAATTATATCCTACACCTATCACAAGCAAAACTATTGCACAGGCTACCGTCCACTTAAAGAACAATGGCATCCTTATTCTCCTGTTCTTTCGTTTTTCTTCCCGCATCACGGCTTCCTGAATATTCTTATAAATGCGATATTCATCAAAAGGAGGCAATTCTCTGTCGCCCAATTCGAGCTGTTTGCCTTCTATTATCCTTTGAATGTCGTCATCCATATATTTCCCGATGCCGTCAACTACTTCAAAGTCCAGATTTGTATGTTTCTTTTTTGATTTCATATTTCAATATCTATTAGTAATACACACTGTTACAAAAAAGTATTATACAGACTACGTTAAACCGTGTTAATTCAAAAGAACGTTCCATATCAGCAAAAAGTGATAAAACTACATCATACAATAAAGCAACAACAAACTAAGCTCTCCCACTGTCGCGCGAATCTGCTTCAAAGATTGGCTATATTGAAATTTAATTGTATTGATCGAAAGATTAAGTTTATCGGCTATTTCCTGATTGGAATATTTTCCCGAAACTTTCATTTCAAAAACCTTGCGGCGTTGCGGCGAAAGTTGCTCAAGAGCTTGCTGTATGATGTTCATTTGTTCTTGTTTAAGGTTTTCGTTTTGAGAATTGTCTTCCAATTCCAAAACCATTGAAAGACAATCCTCAAGCAAATAGATATTTTTCTTTGAATCTCTCAACGTATTGAGCAGATCGTTCTTCAACATCGTAAAAAGGTATCTGTTTATGGGTTTTGTCTCGTCGATCTCTTCTTTTTTCAGCCAGAGTTTTAAGAATAAGTTCTGCACAGCATCTTCAGCCAATTCTTTATTCAGCAGATATTTAAATGCCAAAGAAAAGGTCTGCGCCGCATACGTCTTGTATACAATACTAAATGCCAGCTGGTTCCCCTCTTTCAGAGCCTTAACCAAAGCTTGGGCTTCATCCTGTGAGTATTTCTGGGACATCTTAATCATTTTAAATATGAAAATAAAAAACTTATTATATTAAGTCCTTATTTTCAAATATATTAATTCTTTCTGATATAGCATGAATCGCGAGCAACAAATAAAACAGGCCTCTTATTTATTTCACCAGTCTTTGATATTTGCTGAATAAAAAGGTTGAGAAGGATAATAATCCGTCAGTTGCTGAATGAATATCTTTTCGAACATCCTTCCGATCAGTTGCATTTACCCAACCTTCTTCTATTTCTTTTAATTCATCTTCAAGTTGCTTCTGATCCACCTCTACACCTTTCTCGGCCGCTTTGATGAATGTATCGATATACACCTCCCAGCGCTTTGCATAATAATCACTTATCAGCCCGGCCCACGAACGGCTGGCATAATCGTTCAGGCTTCCTCCCCAAGTCGTAATCAAGTTGCGAGCGTTCTTTTCATAATAGTCTTTCAATTGGGGAGAATCTCCCATCTTCCGCGCATCATCAATCCATTTATCCAGCGAACAGTAAGGATGAAAGGCATTCAGTTTATCCAAATCATTCAATATCTCCTTCATTTTCTCGCCGCAAGCTTTCAAAGCCTGATAGTCTTTAGCTTCAACCATCCTATCAAACTCCATTTTCACGTCAAGAAAGTAGTTTCCAAGCACCTGTCTGCCTACAGTAATCAAATCCAGACGAAAAGCATCTCTCCGGTCAGAAGGTGCTTCGTTCAGTTTTCTCCAAACCTCTAGTAGTTCAACATTGCTGTACACATTACTTGTGCGTTTTTCACTGTTCTTATTCAATGCAGGGCGATACCCGGGTAAAGTACCCAATGTGCGCGGCACTTGTGCATAAATGTCATTGAATAATCGTTTCCAAGCATCGCGCACAGGCTGCGACACGCATCCCACATGCCTGTCAGCCAGACATTCAATCCATTTATTATCATCTACATTCAGATTCCATGCTTTCTCAAGAATGTATTCGTAGGGAAACTGCATCACATCCAATCCTTCCAGCGTAGAGCCGATTCCTTTAAGGTTGCCTCCACCGTTAATAAGAGCATTCTCAAGTCGTGCGCCACTTTCTTTGACGTTCCCTGTCAAAGTCGTGTTTCCCCCGAAATTGCCCAGATAACACCAAATATAGGGCTGATCATGAAAATGCTCTGTTCTTTTCCATAATTCAACATTTTCACAATGATAATCAAGTAATATCATTTTATTCTGTGGCACTCCTGTCAGCAAAGCCTTCATTCGCTCGGAAGTCCATTTATCTTTATCAAAATAAAACATCCATGTCATTTGCATCCATTGGGCTTTGGGATCGGCAGCCGTCAATGTAGCGTACATATCCGAAGCTATCTTCCGCAAATATTCGGGTTCGAAACTGGGCGGGTCAACCTCATTGAAAGGATCTAAACCATAAATATGATCGGTTCCGAAAAGTTTTTTTTGTTCATCAAGAAATAGCTTCTGAATTTTCGCAAACAAAGCATCGTTAGGGTTCAGAAAATTACAACGGTATGCATCAGCAAAGCCGGCCCATTTGCCCAAATGTTGAATATCGACCTCGGGATAGAGCCGTTTTAAATCGGCAGGTACATGTCCGGCAAAGGCTGGCAATACAGGCTTCATATTCAATTCACGCTCACGCGCGAGTATTTTTTTCTGCAAGCTTACCTGGTGTTCCAGCCATTCCATCGGCAACGGACCGTTCCAACGATCTATGTTAGCCATCCGATGCCAGGGCAGATACGGCGGTCCCGTGAAGTAAGAGCGTATTTCGATGTCCGACATTCCCATTTTCGACCAGACTTTATACCACACGGCTTCTTGTCCGGTAATTGCCAAAGGCATATTTATACCATTAAGGGCCATCCAGTCAATAAAACGTTCCCATTCTTTCCATTGCCACCAAGGCATCGTGTAACCATACGTGCAGTAATTCAGGAAAAAACGAGTATCCACTCTCGCTTCCGAAACCACCTTCTCACCAACCATCGGCAATTCTTCAGGAATTTCAACGGCTATATCCGCATACCAAGACACTGTAGTGAGACAGTAATATTTCAAGTAATGGTTCAGTCCCATCGCCATTGAATTAGCGTTGTTTCCACCGATTACAATTTTATCTTTTACAGACTCTATCGTAAAGCAGTCTTTCTCTCCTTTTAACTTTTGAAACTGAAAACTCTCGATGTATGACGGCAGCAAACGTTTCAATAATGCTTCCGCAACAGCTACGTCTTTGTCTTTAGCCTGAAGAGCCAACGACATAAGCAGCATAACCAGACACGTGTATACACTTTTTCTTTTCATTCTGATTTATAATTTTATATAGATTTTTCTTTTTAACAAAACATATCCCAACAGCCCATTGAACAACAGGAAAAATACACCGTACATAAATGAACCGAAGTAATTTCCGAATAACGGGTTAAGCAAATTATTGAACACTGTTGTATGAATATGCCAATGCACAAGCAATCCTCCGGCTATACAACTAAACACATAAATTACAAGCGGATTCGCTCCAAATGCTTCGAAAAACGAAAACCACTTTTTATTCTGCTTCACATCAATGATATAGAGCAGCAATGCCAATGACAATGCCGCAATCCCACAAGTGAGCAAAACGAACGAAGGAGACCACAAACGTTTATTCAAAGGACAGGCATAGCTTAACAAATAGCCGGCAAACAACAGCGTGGTACCTATAAGAAATAGATTCAGCATCCGGCGGTCATTGTCTTTAATATCGATGATTATCTTTCCACAAACAAAACCGATCATTACTTGAGACACAGCGGGAATCGTACTAAGTATCCCCTCGGGATCGACAAACTGGCGGCCCTGAAGATACATGTGGTTAGACCCTAAAATAGCCGAATCAACAATCCCGACGATATTATCCGCACTCTTTTCAAATCCGTTTCCAAATAACTGAAAAATAAAGTAGACAATCAGCAAGATAATAGCTAATGGCATAAAACGCTTATGCGGTATTGTCACGGCCAATAAGGCTGTAATACCATAACAAATCCCAAGCCGTTGCATAACTCCCATCAACCGGAGCTGACTCAAATCAAAATAGTTACCACTATCTATTGCTGTTATGAACCACTCCATAACCAGACCAATAAATATTAATAAGAGACTTCTTTTTATGATTTTCGCAATGGCCGGTCGACACTGGAAGTTATACTTACACAAGGAGATGTAGGTCGAAATACCCATCAGGAACATAAACATCGGAAATACCAGATCGGCCGGCGAAAAGCCATCCCACTTGGCATGTGCAAAAGCGGCAAAGTTATACCCGCACTTTCCTGTATTGTTGACCAAGATCATCCCGGCAACAGTAATACCCCGAAGTACATCAAGCGAAAGTAACCGTTTGTTCGGATTCATAATATTTGATTCTTTTAATTACTTATTATATATAAAATAGTCGTTCCGGCAGCTAACACTATCCCTATAAGCGATTCATAAGGTATCAGCTTCAGACGTTCTTTAAAGTTGAGTTCGCATACGCCTCCTGTCGCATGAAAGAACGAACCATGTGGCAAATGGTCAAGAACTGTAGCTCCGGAATTAATCATAGCTGCCCCCCAAACTGCAGAAATGCCTATAGCCAATATCGTTTCAGCGAACGAAGAAGAAGCCAGTGTCGCTCCGGCTGTTGTCGATGCGGTAGCCGCCGACATCAACGCGCCTGATATAGGAGCAATCAATGCATCACTAATATGAGCATGATCTAATCCTGTAAGAATCCAATCTTTCAAAGAAGAGTTCTTTATGATGCCGGCAATAGTTCCGGTTCCTATCAGCAGAATAGCTACCACAGACATCTTTTGCAGTCCATACGCTATACTCGGAAGAATGTTTTTCCATTGTTTCATGCAGATAGCACCACATAAGCCACCTACCGGCAAAGCTATCAAAGGATCGATATTGATTCCTGCCGCAGGACGTAATGCCAATAAAACAATCGTAACAACAGGAGCAATCAGACTGGTTCTTAACGAAGGCAGATTTCTCTCTTCCTCTTTATCCTCTGTTTGCATCATTGTTTTTTTGTTTTTCACTGTTTGAGGCATCAGACGGACAATAACAAAAACAGTGAAAAACAAACCGATCACTGCCGGTAAAATATTGGCAAACATTACAGCCGATAGATCTGCATTAAAATTTCCGGCTGCTATAATGGTGTTCGGGTTAGGTGATATGATATTTCCACATTTACCTCCCCCGATCATAGCAATAAGCAATACAGATGGAGACAGGTTTAGACGCTTGCCTATCGAAAGAGCCACCGGCGCAACGGTTATCACAGCCACATCAATAAAGACGCCTACCGTACAAAGCAACATCGTTGCGAGTGCCAATGCCATAAATACCCGTTTCTCACCCATTTTGTTTATAATCGCATTGGAGATGACCGTGGTAGCCCCGGTTTGTATTAATATGCCTGACAAGACTCCGGCTGTCAGAATCCGCAATACCGCCGGGGTGACCTCTTTCACCCCTTCGGTCATCACCGTTACGGTCTCATTTAAAGATAGTCCTCCCAACAACCCTCCAACTATCGCTCCGATAATCAGACTGTATGTCGGAGAAAGCTTTCTTATGATTAACAGTATGGATAATGAAAGCCCGATTAATGCGCCTATCGCTGTCATTGAGTATTATTTAGTAAATTGTTTTATGATTCTCACCACCTGTCGCACCGTTCTCTCTATGTTTTCTTTCGTAAACTCCGGTCGCATCGCCTCTTCAAGTGTTACCGGAAAAGGTTGAATAGGCAGTACGGCAGTAAACCCCATCCTATTAAGCGCTTCGGTGGCTTCGACCGCTCCCCCCAGCGCTATCACCGGAACCTGACATTTCTCACCGACACGTAAAATTCCGTCCAGCGCCTTTCCCATACCAGTCTGGCGATCCAGTTTACCCTCTCCGGTCAGTATCAGATCTGCCTGTCGGACGACCTCTTCGAAACGAAGCGTTTTCAATATAACTTCTATTCCGGATTGCAATTCTGCATTCAAAAACGGAAGCAGGCCGCCTCCCATTCCTCCGGCTGCTCCGGCACCGGGAAGCTGCGATATATCCATATTTGTATATTCCTTTATCACCTGTGCATAATGCCGCAACCCATTGTCCAACTCTATCACTTGCAAACTATTTGCCCCTTTTTGGGGAGCGTATACATAGGCTGCACCCTCTTTTCCAAAAAATGGATTACTAACATCACAGGCGATCGTAAAGTGACTCTCCTTCAATGCCGGATTCAATTGGGAAATATCTATTTGATGGACTTTTATCAGATTTTCGCCGACAGGCTCCAACTCACCGTTTCCGCTATCTAAAAAACGTGCACCTAAAGCCTTTAGCATACCAATTCCCGCATCATTCGTAGCACTTCCGCCGATACCGATAATGAATTCCCGACACCCGCGTTTTAATGCGTCAGCAACCATTTCTCCAACTCCATAAGTCGTAGTCTTCATGGGGTTTCTCCGACTTGAATCGATTAATGGCAGACCGCAGGCCGAGGCCATTTCGATAATAGCCATCGCACCATTGTTTACGATGCCATACGATACTTCAATTGGCTTCATGAATGGATCATGCACCCGACATGACACCGTTTGAGCATGAAGGGCAGAGCATAGAGCTTCTGTAGTCCCTTCGCCGCCATCAGCTATGGGGAAACGTATAATCTGACAGTCGGGTAATTCCTCCTGAATCGCTTTTTCGGCAGCTTTCGCTATCTCGAAAGAACCGACCGAACCTTTAAACGAGTCGAATGCCAATACAATCTTTTTCATAAAAGCTATCACTTATTTGTTTTCTCTATTAAACTCAATGCAGCCTCGACCGGATCATCAAACGGAGTCGTACTGTTACTCCAGGGAGATGTAATCCATTGCTCCTCCCATTCTCGGATTTTATTCCGGTCTTTTGTGAAATAGAGCTGTATACGAGGGATATAGTAGTCTTTAATCAGCCCGCTCCAGAAACGGGCAGCATAATCTTCCTGAATACCACCCCAACTTGTAATCAAGCGTTTGGCATTTGCCTCATAAGCATCTTTTTCCTGAAGAGTTGTTCCGCTATTGCGCGCAAGTTCCACCCATTCTTCTAATCGATATAAAGGATGAGAGGCCAACAGCCTGTCAACGTCCATCAACAAATCAACAGTTTGTTGCAGATTACGTTGCGCTGCGAGAACACGATTCTCCGAATCATCTTTTAGGGCCTGCTTATAAAAATTTTCAGCTTTAGCCGCTACATAATACGAAACAAACTCTATGAGGTCGTTTCTGTATAATTCAGAGCTTTTCAGTTCGTCAGCGCAACTAGCATACAAACGTATAGCCTGCAAGTAATCATCACTAAGGTCGATTTTACTGATCCGCCGTTGATCGGATATTACGGTTTGCCAGGTAAAACGGGGGTATGAATATAAAGAACTATATGCTGTTTTCCGAAAAAGTTTCCAAGCTTCCTCCATGGCATCGGGATATCCTCCATAACGGGCCTCGCAGTATATCTTCATCCAATCGTCCAGGTCGATACTATCTGATGACCATCCCATATCGGCTAACAGTTCGTAAACAACCTCATTGTTTTCGAGTCCTTCAGGGGCAGAACCGAACCCAATCAAGTTACCTTTATTTGCGGCACGTAATGCTTTGACCGAGGAACTAGCATACATGTCCAAGTCTCCTGTCATGGTGTTTTTCCCACCAAAGTTGGGTACATAGCTGAATATCCATTTCTTTCCGTAAAACCCATCATGTACTTTCCATGTTTGCTCGGTGTTCCACACCCATTTCGGATAATCATTGCCCAAATCAATGATAATCATTTTATCATCAGGTACATTGCTTAACAAGGCTTTAAGCGATTCTTTATCCCAGAATGAATGTTGATATCCGAATGTCCATCCCTGTGTAACCCAAACGGCATCCGGGTTTCCGGCTGCAATTGATTTATAGATCGTTTCTCCATACTCGGCCAATAACTTATATTTCGCTTCTTTATCTTCCTTATCGATAGGCAGCTCCATCTCATTAAAACTATCCGAGAGATAATACGTATTTTCTCCAAACTCTTTTTCCCACTCTTCGACAAACAGTTTGCCTATCTCTTCGAAAAAAGGTGAATCCGGTGGCAATACATAGGCGTTGTACTCTTCATCAAAACCACCCCACCGCATGTGCCGGAATTGTGTGTCGGGATGTTTCTGCACAAATCCTTCCGGCACGAAACCTGCAAACGCAGGCGCTATGGGCTGCATACCCAACTCGCGCATACGGGTCAGGATTTGATGCTGCAAAGCGATTTGGTTCTGTTGCCATGCATCAGATAAGGGACCGTCCCACTTGTTCAAATTGCCCATGCGATGCCAGGGAAGGTGTGCAGGGGCAGTGAAAAACTCACGGATTTCTTCTTTGTTCAATCCCATACGCAGCCATACCCGTTCCGCAATGGCTTCGCTGGCCACGGTAGCCAAGGGCATATTTACACCATAAAGAGCCATCCTGTCAATTTCCTTTTCCCAACGCTCCCAGTCCCAGTAAGGAGTAGTGTAGCCGAATGTACAAACATTAAGGAAATAGCGCAACTCATAAGGGGACACTTGTTCATACAATTCATAATCGGGCCACGGCATCACCGACGTTATATGTTCACCGCTCCATGTTTTCATACTCTTGCAGGCCTCTTTCATGTGCGTATGAAAAGCGTAACAGATAGCAACGGAGCTACTTCCCCTTAGGGTAAGCCGGCCGTCGCTTGCTATCACTTCGAATATATCTTTACCGTCGGATGGTTCGATATATTCAAAGTGGATAGACTGTGCTCTTTCCCCAATCTGACGTTCTATTAACTGTTTGGCGGGGGTGATAATATCCGTCTTAGGCTTGTGGCATGAGCAGAAAAAAAGCGTTGTTGAAATCAATAAATACTTGATTATTGTATGTATCATAGAAAATCATAAATGTTATAAGTGAGTATCAATATTTTTTCTTCGATGCTTCTTTCACATATTCCAGTTCCGTAATAATCGGTAAATGGTCTGACAAAAGCGACTGAACAGTTTGTGTACTAATCACACGCCATCCTTTTTGCGGGTAAACAAACAAGTAATCGATCTTAATCACAGGTTTCCATGCCGGCATTCCAAAATCATCGTTGCTTGCAGCAAACCAGCTATCCATACCACGTATTGCCTCCGAGTAATGACGCGCGTTGAAATCACCTCCCAAAATTACAGGATATTTATAATTTTTGAAATGCCCGGTAATAAATTTTATTTGCTCCGCCCGTGTTTCTTGAGAGTTGACGTCCAGATGCGTAGAGGTAAAAACAATGGTATCATTACCCATTTCGAATAATCCCTCCAGCATGGCCCGCCTCTCATGCTCTTTGACCGGATGGGGCAGCATTATCTTTTGGACAGAAATATATGGATATTTACTTAACATCCCAATACCGTAATAACCGGTAGAATAGTCAATCGTTTTTCCGTAAAGCCCAAACATCCCTGTATGATAGGCAAGTTCGGATATAAAATCCTTCCCCTTCTGATGCGGGGTACGCTTACGGTCTGTTTTGCTATCCACTTCCTGAAGCGCCACAAAATCAGGTTTGAAGGATTTGATGTGATGAGCAAGTTCCTCTAAAGATGCCAGTTCGCCAAATCTTAAATTATAGGTCATTACCCGCACCCGTAGAGTATCTTGCGCATAGGCAACGCCCAAAGTCAGGCATAAAAACAATAATAAATATTTCTTCATTGAATACATGGTTTCTATTTTTTTATGATTACTTTTCCCAACCCGGATTTTGTCCTAACAGAGGATTCTTCTGACGCTCGGGATTAGGCACGGGCCACAAATAATGTTTCGTTGCGTCGAAGTAGCGTGCTCCGCCTTCCGCGGTAGACTTTTCGTAGATAACATCACCAAACTCATCTACTCCGGTATCGGGATACGGGTTGGCGCCCAAATCATTCATACAAACTTTCAGGCTGGGACCGGTGATGGCACGTCCAAAGCGAAGTTCGCCTTCACGCCAGCGCATCACATCGGCGTATCTTGTTCCTTCACCTGCCAACTCAATGCGACGTTCTCTTCTCAATTCGGTTTCGAGATCCATCCCCCATGCGCCAAGTTCGTCAAGGTTCATACGATGCATATTCACACGATCTCTAAGCCTGTTGATGGAGTAATCAATCTGTGTTTGTGTCAGTTTCTTGCCTTGTAGTTCGAAAGTGGCTTCGGCATAAATCAGCAAGATTTCGGCAAAGCGGATGACATTGAGATTCCCATGCCCACCCACACTCGAACCGGCCAAATCAATATCGTTATACTTTTTCAGATAGAAACCTGTACGGCTATTTGCCCCCACACGGTTATTATCTTGCAATGAAGCAAAACGAGGCAGATTAAATATCTCGTTGGCCTTATCCGTATCAGGATCACCGTCATCTCCTCCCGGCCATTTGTCACCCGGAGCATATAAAGTCATCTTCATTCTAGGATCTCTGTTCTGGAAATAATCCACATAATGCTCTTCAGGCGACTTGTATAACGATGAGGTCTGCACACCGGTCTTTTTATAATATTCCAATCCGGTTTTTGCCGGTTTACCGTCTGTACACAGATAAGCATCCACTAATGACTTCGTTGGATTGAGGCGTATATAGTCCGTCGGACTGCAAGTTTCATTGGGCAGACTTTGTGTACGGATTTCGGGTACAAAAAGGCTATATACGATGGCTTCGATATTTTTCGGATCATTCTCGACATCCCCTTCGTGATGAAATAGTTTTTCGTATTCATACAGGCCATAGGGACTGTTTTCGATGATATATTCACTCGTTTTTGCAGCCAGTTCCCATCTTTCGTTTTGCAAGGCAATACGTGCCAATATGGCTAAAGCGCCCCAGCGGTCGAGTCTTCCCAGTTTGTCGCCTGTATACCTTTCTTCAGGCATGCGCTCTGCCGCCCATTTCAAATCCTCGACGAGCTGGTCAATGACTTTCTCTCTGGGAGTACGTTCGATATATGCATCTTCGGGCTGGATGACTTCTCCTACCCAAGGTACATCACCCCAAAACACCGTAAGGTAAAAGTACATAAGCGCCCGGATGGTTTTTACTTCTGCGGCATAAACGTCCTTCTTATTTTGAGCTACCTGCGCTTTATTATAGTTGTCCAGAAAATTATTGCAGCGATAAATATAGCTATACGCTCCTGTCCAATAGGTAGTGAAGGGGAAGCCGTCAGTATAAGAGTGCTTGCCTCCCGAAACCTTACTTAGTCCACTAGTAATATTCCCCCACATAACAGTTTCGGCCGTCGATTCACTCCAATTCACGAGATAGTCCTTTTGTAAAGCTTCGTAACAGGGAGGCAAGGCATTTTTAAGCTGATCTTCATTTACCCAGAATGTTACATTGTCCGGCTCGTTAGGGTTCGTTCTATCCAGAAAATCGCTACATGAGGTAACTATACCAAAGAAAGCAATGATTAAAAAGTATTTTGAGTATTTCATCTTTATAGTCGTTTAATAGGTTAGAATGTTATTGATAATCCAAAAACATAGGTTTTTACTTGCGGATAGACATCTCCGCTGGTGGTCCTCACTTCAGGGTCATAAGCTCCGAAGTAATCGGTTTTAGTAAACAAGTTATCTGCCGAAGCATATACTCTAAGACTATTAATGCCAAGAGGTGCCACCATCCGGGCAGGAAAACGATAACCTATCTGAATATTCTTCAGGCGCAAGTACGATGCATCCTCTTTCCAGTAGTCACTGAAGAGCCTGTTGTGCTCCTGCGACTGATAAAGTCTGGGATAAGAAGCATTTGGATTCATAGGCGTCCATCTGTCAAGATGCTCTTTTTTAGGGATTGAGTAGTCATTGATAAATGCATGCCGAGCCTCATCCTCAAGGTAACCGGCAACTTTGCCTACGCCTTGCAAATAGAAACTGAAATCAATGCCTTTCCATTCCAAACCACCCTTGATTGCATAGGTGTAATGAGGCTCTTTCTCGCCAAACACCACTTTGTCGTAGTCATCAATTACCCCGTCGGGAGCGCCGTCAGGACCACTGATGTCCCGATACTTAATATCTCCGGGCTGTACAATGCCGTTTTGTGATGCAACAAGAGGAAATTTTGGTTTCTGGTACTTACCTGTAGTTGTATTCACTGATTCAAAGTCATACACTTGCGCCAGCCCATCAGTCAGATAACCATAGAAAGCACCTATCGGATCACCTACCCGACGATACGAACCGGAAGCCGTACTGGTCAGCGACTCCGGAGTTCCACCCAAATCGGTAATCTTATTACGAGCGTCCGACAGATTGAACCCGAGATTGTAATTTACACTTCCGATCTTATCACGCCATGACAAATTAAGCTCCCATCCTTTGACATCAATCTTACCAAGATTGACATAACCTACGTTACTACTGGAAACCCCGACAATAGCCGGAACATCGGGACGAACCAATGCATCAATATTTTCTTTCTTATACCAATCAAAGTCCACATTCAGTCTATTGTTCAAAAAACTAAGGTCTACCCCGAAATTAAGCATGCGGATGGTTTCCCACTTGATGTCGGGATTACCGATTTTGTTTTGCCAAAGTCCCATAACAGGTGTATTAGAAGCTCCGATAGGATAAGACTCTTCGGTTATGATAGGTGACAAGTAGGGGTAGTAATTACCGGGAATGTTTTGATTTCCCAACTCACCCCAGGAAGCACGCAGCTTGCCCGAGCTCAATACCGAAGTAGCGAACTCCATAAATTTTTCACGTGAAAAGTTCCATCCTGCCGAAAACGATGGAAAATATCCCCAACGATTGCCCTTGGCAAATCTTGAAGTTCCATCGGCACGCAGGTTAGCTTCAAACAGGTATTTACCGTCAAAAGCATAGTTGACACGACCAAAGTAAGAACGCAAAGCCCACTCGTCTTTTGTTCCGCTATTCATAAAATTAATCATTCCGGCACTAATAACGTGAATATCCTCAACCATCACATTATCACGCGTAGCACCCAGTGTGCTTCTGTTTTCCCACTCTTGCGAAAATCCCATCAATGCTCCCAACTCGTGGCGTCCTATGGTCCTATTAAAGTTCATTGTGAATTGCAACGTTTGGGTCATAACGTCGAGATGGCTTTGTGAGATATAGTCCTTGGCATCTTCATTTGCTTTCAACGGGCTACCGTCCGAGTAATAAGACAACATCTTCGGGTTAAACTCATCCACCTGGCGGGTATATATATTTGCAGAGTACTGCATACCTACGTTCAGTCCGTCTATAATTTTGAGATCTGCATTGAAAATACCATTGAGCACACGTGTTTTCCGTTCTTCCATTCCCGACTCATAGGCTACTTGCAAGGGGTTACGCACCGAACCGTACGACCAGTTCTCACTATCCACCATTCGGCCATTCTCGTCAGGAATTTGCCACATGACGGGAAGTAACGGAGACATACGCTGTGACAGGCGGAATACTCCTGATGTGCCGCTATAACCTAAGTCCTTTTTATAGAAATCGACATAGCTCATCTGTCCGGTCAGTTTCAGACGATCATACACCTCCGTGTTTACACTGATACGCGCATTATGTCTTTTGGAACTATATCCGTCACCTACAACCAGTCCATCCTGATCCAGAAAACCATACGACATAAAAAATCCGGTTTTCTCGCTTCCACCCCGTGCACTCACATTATGCCCCGTTTGAAAAGCCCGGCTTTTGTATATTTCGTCAATCCAGTCAGTATTGGAATATTCGTTGGGATACAGTCCCGAATCATATTTATCGAAAGCCTCTTGCGTATAGGGCTTGGAAAATCCGGCAGCACTCATGGCTTCATTGGAGAGTTCCATGTATTCCCTTCCGTTAACAAGTTCGGGCAATGCTGTGGGAGTCTGGAATCCGGCATATCCGTTATATTGGAATACTACCCGTTCTTTCTTTTCTCCCTTTTTAGTCGTTACAAGAATAACACCGTTAGCGGCACGTGCTCCATAAATAGCTGATGAGGCGGCATCTTTCAGTACGGATACGCTTTCGATGTCCGAAGGATTCAATAAGTTGATGTCTCCCCCGGCTACTCCATCAATCAAGATCAAAGGTGCTGTACTACTGTTAATAGTTCCCGTACCACGAATGTTGATGCTGGGCACAGCACCCGGCTGCCCCGAAGAAGAAACGATACTAACTCCAGGCAACAATCCTTGCAGCCCCGTAGTTACGTTAGTTATAGGCCTGTTCTCAATAGCCTCCGCTTTAACCATAGATACGGCACCTGTTACATTCACTTTCTTTTGCACGCCATAACCTACAACTACTACATCTTCTAGGCTGACAGCATTCTCTTTCATCACTACGTTTACTGCCGTTGCTTTCGCTATGACGCTTTCTTCACGGTAGCCGACGTATGAGTACCGAAGTGTACTTCCATAGGGTACCTTGATGGAATACTGACCATTGATATCGGTGATTGTACCTGTAGTCGAGCCTTTTACCGATACGGTGGCTCCGATGATCGGTTCCGCATTCTCGTCAGTAACTTTACCTTTCACATACAGTTCCTTTTTCTCTCCTTGCGAATCAACAGGTTCAGTTTTATTTTGATATTCTTTATTATAAAATAAAATACTGTCATCCAGGAAACGGAACCCAATGTTAGTCCCTTTTAGCAAAAGAGTTAGTGCTTTGCTTACATCTGTGTCTTTTACCTCCAATGACACTTTCCTACTCGTATCCACAAATTCTTTGCTATAGGCTACATTCATCAATGCCTTCTCTGCTATCTGACTGATAGCCTCTTTAAGAGGAAGCTCTTTGATACTAACCGATATTTTTTGCTGTTGTGCATAAACAAAAGCAGTGACAAATATGCACATTAGGGTTACAATACACCTTCTGCCGGTGGATGAAAAAGGAGAATCTTTTTCCATAATATTAGTCTTTAAAGTTAATAGTTCAATATCTATTAGCTAATACACAAGAGATATTAAAAAGTATTACGGCAAATAAGTTAATGAATATTAATTCGGGAAATATAGGAGAACTTGCCGGAAATCAATCCATACTTGATAAAAAAGAAAGAAAACACTTTAAAGGTATCGTTTTTAAAAGAAAATATAAAGGGGTAGATAGTATTTTCTCATTTAATGCATAAATTAGTGTCTTTACCTGAAATAATTAATATCTTTGAGTGCACAAATTAATTCATTTGACTATAGTGTTTCTTTCGATAGACTATAGTCAAATAAAAGAAGCACTATAGTCAACGTTTTAAATGACTATAGTCAAACGAATAAAATCATGTAGCCGGAGACAATATTTACTGAATAACTAAAAACAAAATAAGACATGAGTGTTTATTACGATCTTTATGCCAGTGGCAACCCACAAAAAAAGGATGAGCAGCAACCACTTCACGCACGAGTGATTCCATCAGGAACTCTTGATGCTAAGAAGTTTATAGAATTAGTATCTAAAAGTAACGGCTTCAGTCAGGCCACCATTGAAGGATGCTTGCAAGCAGTCACCGATGAGTTACAACATTGGTTGAAACAAGGCTGGATTGTGGAAGTCGGAGAATTAGGTTATTTCTCCTTATCGCTGAAATGCGACCATCCGGTAATGGAGAAGAAAGAAATCCGCTCTCCTTCCATCCACCTAAATAAAGTAAACCTCCGCATCAACAAGAAATTCCGTGAGAGTTTGGAACCATTGCCGCTGGAACGCATGGAATCACCTTACCGAAGCAATGGCAATCCCGATGAAGACAAATGCCGTAGCCTCCTTATGCAACATCTGGACGAGCAAGGTTGTATCACCTGTGTCGATTTTACGAGGCTGGCCGGCATAAGTAGGTACAAAGCAACCGAGCTGTTAAATAGCTATTTAAAAGAGGGAATCATACGAAAATACGGAGGAGGCAAGACGGTGGTATATTTAAAAAGATAATTGGCATTTCCTCCAAAGATATTTTTATCCTTGCTTCTTTCTGCACATCGGCAAACTTAAAAATTACTGCTAGTTAAAATTTTAATCTATAGAAATGTATAAGTAGGCTATTTTTATGTGCATTGCCAGTATTTGGATGAATAATCTTCCGAGAAAAACAGGCTAAAGCATCTATTTATATAACCAATCGCATTAATGTAAAGATTAATAAACACACAAACAACTATAAAACAATCGATTGGATCAATATTAATTATTTTATTAACGCACTTCTTCAAAATTGCTTGCACAGCAAATTCCGATACCATATCTTTGCATCGTGATCACAAAATAATAACTAGATTTACTAACGATTAAAACTATTAAAAATTATGGCACTGAAATATGTAGTCAAGAAAACAACCTTTGGCTTTGATAAGGAAAAAGCTGAAAAATATGTAGCTAGACCATTCAACGTGGTTACTGTTGATTTTAAAATGCTATGCGACCAGGTAACAAAAGTTGGATTCGTTCCACGCGGTACTGTAAAATCCGTACTCGACGGATTGATTGATTCACTGATAACGTATATGGAGATCGGAGCTTCGGTGAGCCTTGGAGAATTCGGAACTTTCCGTCCTTCTTTCGGATGTAAAAGTCAGGATGATGAAAAAGGAGTAACTACGGAATCCCTGAGAAACCGTAAAATTATTTTCACTCCAGGAAATTTGTTTAAAGGTATGATAAAATCGATCAGTATCCAGAAGTTGGATAGTTCGAAAACCAATAGCTCCACTACCCCTGATGATGGTAATGGAGACGATAAAGGAGAAGGAGGTGGTAGCGGAGAAGCACCGGATCCGGCAGCATAAGCAACGTATCATTCATTAATATTTAGAGACAAATCCGGCTTGAGTTTGCTTAAGTCGGATTTGTTATTTCTTGAAATCACTTGTTTTTCTCACAGAAAATCCCGATTATTGCAGCCTAATACCAATTGAAAGAACCTCCATGAAAAGAGTTGATTCTGTTATATCTCTCATATACTCTCTCTCAAAATCAGAAAAAAAACACTTCTCTTTGCAAGTGGTCAAAGACAAGGAGGAGAAAGACTATCTGGTCATTTATGATATTATCACAAAGAGTAAACAGCCAAATGGAAATCTGGTAAAAGATGAGTTCTATAAACGTCGGCCAAATGGTTCTTTTGAAGTGTCTATCCAATATTTATATGAAAAACTGGTAGAAACTCTGCTCACTTTACGCAAAAAGAAAGATGTCTATTATGATCTATTGAACAATTTATGTAAGGCTCGTATGTTGTATGAGCGTTCACTGTTTGAGGAATGTTTCGAAATCTTATCTGATACCATCAAACAGGCACAATTTTACGAAAACAATGAAATACTGACCCTTGCACTAAAGTTAGAATTAGAATACCTGCTTCGACTAAACTTCCCCAATATGACGGAACAAGAGCTTTTCCATAAGCATTTTATTCAGAACGAAGCACTAAAGAAAATCCGGAAAATCACGGAACAATCGTCTTTACACAACTTATTAAAATATCGTCTTTCTCACATTGGCTCCATCCGGACATCCAAACAAAAACAGGATATGAATGACCTTATGGTCAATGAACTCTATATAGCCGCTTCCTCTGATTCAGAAGGTAATTTTGAGTTGACACGAAATCATAAACTCTTCCAGGCAAATTATTTAATGGGGGCAGGAGATTACAGGGCCGCTTTAAATTCATATAGAGAGCTCAACCTATTATTCGAACAGAATCATCAATTTTGGTCAAATCCCCCCATCTATTACTTGTCCGTGCTCGAAGGAGTGCTCGGAAGTTTACGGACAGTAGGCGGTTATGAGGAAATGCCTTACTTTCTGGAGAAATTAAGGAAACTAATTGTAGAAGATTCTTCACTTGAATTCAAAATAAACGCAACCTGCTTACTCTTTCAATATGAGCTATTTCCTTATCTAGACAGAGGAGACTTTCCAAAATGCACAGAACTAATGAACCGTTATAAGGAAACTCTCTACGATAAAGAAGCATGGTTAAGCCCGATTCGTAAAAGCGAGCTATTTCTCTATACGACCCTCATACACATCGGTAACCAGAACTACAAAGCCGCAAAAAAATATATCAGTAACGCCATTGTAGACCATAACATCAAGTACCTGCCATTGATGAGAACCATTCGTCTGGTACGTCTTATAGCTTACTATGAAACACAAGAATTTGAACTAATACGATACGAATCCCGTTCCATTACCCGTAATTTATCTTCTCCCAAAGAGCAGACCTTTAAAACCGAACACATTGTTTTATGGTTCTTAAATAAAAGTAACCTGCCCATTCTGCGAAAAGACAGAGAAGCTTTTTGGGAAAAACTCTATCCGGAAATCCGGGAATTGTACAATGATAAATATGAAAATCAGTTATTACGTATTTTTGATTTTACCGCATGGATAGAATCAAAAATACGAAAAGAGAACCTTTCCGAAGTCCTCAAACAGCGTACAAATGCAAAAGAATTTTAAAAAGATAAAGTCTATTATCTATATTTCTAATGCAAGAAACAGTTCTTTCACTCCTAGATTTATCCATTTTAAATTATATAAATCCACTAAATATCATAAATATCAACTTACCTATAAAAGGTATAACAGATAGTTATATACCTAATTTGAAATTATATAAATGAAGTATTAATGTAAAACTCAAAGCATTATTATTTCTTTTATTTGCATCATCTTAATTATTAATATTATGGAAACTATATCTAGCAATCGACCCAAAATCGTAGTTATCGGAAGCTGTAATACCGATATGGTTGTGAAAGCCAACAGACTACCTGTCCCCGGAGAAACCATTCTAGGTGGAACTTTCTATATGAACCCCGGAGGAAAAGGAGCCAATCAGGCAATCGCAGCAGCCCGGTTGGGAGCGGAAGTCACCTTTATCTCCAAGATTGGTTACGATCTATTCGGGCTGCAAGCTTTGGAAATATACAGATCTGAGAAAATCAATACTGAATTTATATTCACCGATCAGAAAAGCCCGTCAGGAGTAGCTCTTATTTCTGTCGATTCGTTTGGTGAAAACAGTATTATTGTAGCACCTGGTGCCAGCCGTTCGCTTTCAACAGAAGATATCAACAAGGCTGAAGAAAAAATCAAGGAAGCTGATATTATACTTATGCAGCTTGAAGTTCCAATCGATACAGTAGAGTACGCTGCTACTATTGCCAACCGATACGGCAAGAAAATAATACTCAACCCGGCACCTGCCTCTACTTTGAGCAACTCCTTTTTAAATAATGTACATACTATATTACCTAACCGCATTGAAGCAGAAATGCTATCGGGAATTAAAGTAATGGATATCGAAAGTGCGCATCGGGCAGCTAAAGCTATCGGAGAGAAAGGAATAGAAAATGTAGTCATCACTTTGGGAAAAGACGGAGCCTATGTGAAAGAAAAGGACGAATATACCATGATTCCTGCTAAAGAAGTAGAAACAATCGATACTACCGGAGCAGGAGATGTCTTCTGTGGAGCATTCAGTGTTTATCTATCTCAAGGACATTCGTTGGCCGAATCCGTAAAATTCGCAAATGCAGCGGCTGCCATTGCCGTCACACGTATCGGTGCCCAGAGTGCTATTCCATACAAAAGGGAAGTCAACTTATAGAATAAAGAAAAGCCTAGGTCTATCACATAAATCTGATTCAAATGAAAGTAGTAGTTATTGGAAGTTCAAACATCGACATGGTTGCACAAGTCAGCCATCTCCCGGCACCCGGCGAAACAGTCGGAGATGCAAATTTCATGCAGTCCCTCGGAGGCAAAGGAGCCAACCAGGCTGTGGCGGCAGCCAGGCTTGGCGGCTCTGTGACGTTTGTCACCTCTTTGGGGAATGATATGTACGCGGATATTTTAAAAAATCACTTTAAAAAAGAAGGTATCACCACCGATTACATTATTGATGATGTCAATCATCCCACAGGAACCGCACTTATTTTTGTGGCCCACAGTGGTGAGAACTGCATTGCAGTAGCTCCCGGAGCTAACTATTCTTTACTACCCGGTTCAATTACCCATTTCTCAGAAGTAATCGATGAAGCTGATATCATCGTCATGCAGGCTGAGATTCCTTACGAAACAATTAAAAAAATAGCTCTATCGGCAAAGCAAAAAGGTAAAAAGGTATTGTTCAACCCCGCACCCGCCTGTCTGATTGATGAGGAGCTGATGAAAGCCATTGATATACTAGTCGTCAATGAGCTGGAAGCTTCATTCATCTCAGGAATTGAGTATACAGATAACAATCTCGAGAAAATTGCTGAAACATTGCTGAAAGCGGGTACAAGCAATGTCGTAATCACACTGGGAAGCCAAGGTGTGTACATGAAAAATGTTAAAGAAACAATCCAGCTTTCCGGTTGCAAAGTAAATGCGATCGACACGATCGCCGCAGGCGACACTTTTTGCGGCGCATTGGCAGTCGTTTGTGCCAAGAAAGAAATAGATCAGGAAGCACTCAACTTTGCTAACACTGCGGCCGCCATTGCAGTCACACGTTCGGGTGCACAACCGTCTATTCCCACTCTCGATGAAGTGAAGCACTTCATGCTTGAAAAAGAATTAGCCTTATCGTTCAACTTTTAAATTTAATGAACCATGAAAACCTATTTGAAACGACTACTCATCCCTATTTTATCGGAATTGATAGTATGCAACTTTTATAGTTGTGATAGCGACGACGAACACACCGCTACCCCTATAGCTCCCATTCTAAAGGAAATAAAATTTCCTTCGGAAAATGACATCATCCCCGGTCAGGTGGCGCAAATCAACGGACTCGGATTTGCAAAAGAAGATATAGTCTATTTAAGTAACGCTACCAACCAGAAAGAAAAGGTAGAAGTCACCGAGGTTACAGATAGTTACCTGAAGTTTATCGTCCCAATGGAAGCAGGCGGTGAGTATACCATAATAATTGAAAGAGCAGGGAAACAGACCGTTTTAAACGGAACTTTCAAAGTGCCTTTCGTTGTTCCTATCACTGATATTGTTCTCCCTTCGGGCAATGTGCAGCCCAAGAGCAAAGTCGAGATTCAGGGAAAAGGATTTGAAGCAGGGGATGTTGCCGTATTATATGCTTCTTTCTATCCGGCAGGTGTCGAATACAATCTGCCATTAACTCTTAATGAAGAAGGAGTAGAATTTATACTTCCGGAAGGATTATACGGAGTAAACTCTATCATGATTGTCAGAGGAGAACGGAAAAGTAATCTTGGAACAATCACTATCGAGACGAATGTAGGAGACAAGCTTGGAGGAGGTGTTGTATTCTGGGTAGATGCCACAAAGGCACACGGATATATCGTAAACATGAGTAATATCGGTACGGGCACAGAACAATTCGGACCGGAAGTAAATCCGTCGGATGCGGCCGGAACGAGCCAAAGTATGGGAAGCGGCTATACAAACACTCAAAATATAGTCAAGAAGTTCAATGCATTACAGGGTGCGAACAACTGGCCCGAGTGGCAAGGAGTCAAAATTGCCGCCCAACTTTGTCTGGACAATAGTGTCACTGAAGGAAATGCCGTATATGCCGACTGGTTCCTCCCTTCCAGAGAAGAGCTGATCGAAGTATTCAAGGTGAAAAGTTTATTAGCAGAAAAAGGAGTCAATATTCCGGCAAACAACTACTGGACCTCAAGCGAAGGTGACGGAGAAGCCGGTTGGTCTGCCTATTATGTGAATTTCTACGAAGAGACTAATATCGTTTCGGAAATCTGCTCAAAAAGCGGTTGGAAAATTGGTGTTCTTCCTATCCGGGCCTATTAACTAACAATCCTTTAAAATAAGCGTCATGAAAAAACACATTATATTATTTATAGCCATCTTTTTTGTCAGTGTATTACATGCACAGACAATCAACATCAGAGGAACCGTTACCGACACGAGTAATGAAACATTGCCAGGTGTATCTATAACCATAAAAGGTACTCAAACAGGAACCGTAAGTGATGCAAACGGAAACTACAGCATCAAAGCCAAAAGAGGAAATGTCCTGGAGTTTACTTTCGTGGGCATGGTAAAACAATCAGTTACCGTAGGAAAGCAAAATATCATTAATATACAAATGGCGGCAGACGCCATTAACTTGGACGAAGTAGTGGCAATCGGGTATGGTATTGCCAAGAAGAGCGATTTGACGGGTGCTGTTGCCTCTATCAAATCGGAACATCTTACCAACTCCAAAGTAGGAACAGTGACAACTGCCCTGCAAGGACTTGCCGCCGGTGTGCAAGTAACTACCGGCTCCGTAAAACCGGGTGGGGATGCTTCTGTCGTTATTCGCGGAGTAGGTTCGCTCCGGGCCGGCAGTGAGCCGTTATATATCGTCGACGGTATTCCTGTACAAGGTGGTTTGCAGGATTTATCATCCGGTGATATTGAATCTATCGAGATTTTAAAAGACGCTTCTTCCGCATCTATCTATGGTTCAAGAGGTTCTAATGGTGTAGTACTCGTGACTACCAAGAAAGGTACAAGCGGAAAAGCCAAAATCTCCCTGAATGCCTCTTTCGGTACGCAACGAATGTTGAACAAGCAAGATTTGATGAACGCACAGCAATATTATGAATTAGTATCCATTGCCCAGCCTAACTACAAATGGACATCAGAAGAACTACGCTTGCTAAGTCGTGGCGAATCGACCGACTGGCAGGATGCTGTTACCCAAAACGGGCAATACCAGAACTATAACTTCTCAATTTCCGGAGGAAAGAACGATATACAACACTTTCTGGGAGTAGACTGGTATGACCAGAAAGGTACGGTCAAAAACTCGTCTTTCAATAAACTGACCGTTCGATATAATATGGATGCCAAACTAAACAAGTGGTTAAGATACGGTGTACGTTTCAATGTCATCGAGTCTAAACTCATGAATATCAACGAAGAAGCAGATTCGGGATACGGAACTATGTTCAGCGCCATTAGTTCACAGCCGACAGCTCCTATTTATACAGAAGACGGAGAATATTTCGATGGTTTCCTCAACACGAAAGCAAATCCGGTAGCCATTGTCGACTTGCTTGACAAAGCCACACTCAAATCCAGATTCGTAGGTTCCGCCTACATTGAGATAGAACCGATAAAGAACTTGAAATTGCGTTCCGACAACGGTGGAGAGCTTGTCTTTTACAAAGTAAATACTTACGAGGACGGACGTATGGGACAACATTATACGGCTGGCGGCCATGCCAATGTAATGTCGAATAAAAAAAGATACTGGCAAACAGAGAACACTGCCACTTATTCATTTGATATCAACAAAGAACATCAATTTTCTGCAATGGCTGGTTTCTCAGCTTCCCGGACTGATTATGAAGAAGTTACCGCCGACTCTAAAAAGTTGTCATCCATTCTCAAGTATTACAATTTGCAAGGAGCGGAAGAACATGGGCCGAACTCTTCGTATGCAGTTCCCTCTTCCCTGGTGTCTTTCTACGGACGATTCAATTATAATTTCAGCAACCGCTATCTGGCAACATTGACCATGCGCGGCGACGGTTCTTCCCGTTTTGCCCCGGGACACAGGTGGGGATTCTTCCCGTCACTGGCTCTTGCATGGCGTACCTCTGAAGAAAGTTTCATCAAAGAAAACGCTCCGGTCATCAGCAACCTGAAGTTAAGAATCAGCGCCGGAAAATTGGGCAACCAGAATATCGGAGATTTCGCTTATGCTCCGACAATTGCCCTCGGAAGTGCTTCAGCCAATTACGTCTTAGGAAATAATCTGGTAACCGGTTCTGTACAAACTTCCATCTCGAACCCGGAACTGACTTGGGAAAAAGCCAACCAACTAGACTTAGGTATTGACTTCGGGTTATTCAACAACCGGATAGCCGGTACGATTGAAGCTTATTATAAACGTACGACCGACCTGCTATGGGAAGTCCCCCTTCCACTGGAATCCGGTTTCGGCACTTCACTCACCAATATCGGTAAAATCGATAACAAAGGTATCGAATTTACGTTGAACACAGTCAACATCAGCACCAAAGACTTCTTATGGACGACAGCCTTCATGATTTCTTATAATAACAACAAGATCAAAGAACTTTACGACGGCAAACAAGACGTCAATAAAACATTGTTTGTGGGACGTCCTATCGGGCAATTCTACTTATTAAAATCCGAAGGTATCTGGCAAACGAACGAAGCTGCCGAAGCTGCCAAATACAATGCCCGACCCGGTGACCGCAAGATTCTGGATTCTAAGAAAGACTATGTTATCAACGGAGAAGACCGTGATTTCTGCGGAGTTTCCACCCCCAAATATTACGGTAGCTTTACCAATACATTCTCATATAAAGGTATTGACCTTACCGCATTCTTTACTTTTGCAGGAGGACATAAAATCAATAATTCACTGAACCGTTACCTCAACTCTTTCAATGTATGGGGAAACATGAGTGAAAACTATTACAAATATTATTGGAGACAGGACCGGCCGAATAACAAATATCCGGCCCCGCGAGTTGGTAGCGCTTATGCTAACGGAGACGGTACTGACGCCAATCTCCAAAAAGGTGATTACCTGCGCCTTCGTAATCTGGAAATTGGTTATAGCTTGCCGAAAAGTGTCATCAGAAATATCAAAGCCTCAAATATCAGGGTTTATTTCTCTGTACAGAACCTATTCACAGCTACTGAATTTACAGGATTTGACGTAGAGTCCAGCGACAATACCAATCCTTATCCGAACGCCCGTAGCTTTATCGGTGGTATTTCTCTTAACTTCTAAAAACAGAAACATTATGAAAAAATATTTATTAATATTAGCTTTCAGCTGCCTGACATTATGCAGTTGCGACAACTTTCTTGACTTGACACCTCAAAGTGTACTGACACCGGAAAATGCTTATGAAAAACCGGAAGACTGGCAACAAACTCTTTATGCCGCTTATGGCACGCTCCAAGAAGTCTTTGTCGGAAAATATACCATTACCCTTACTGAATTCGGTACAGATGAAGTAATTCCGTTTGATATGGGTTGGGCGGCTTATTCCCAATTACATTATTATACTTTTTCCGCTTCACACGAATTTCTGGACAATCACTACCGGCTCTGTTACGAAGGTATCAAACGTTGTAATGCAGTTATTGATATGCCTTCGGATGCAGTCAGTGCAGATCTCCATAGTTCCATGATTATGCAAGCCCGTTTTTTAAGAGCGATCTACTATTTTGACCTGGTGAGAATGTATGGCGGGGTTCCTTTATGGACAAAATCATCCATTGATAGAAGTGAGATAATGAAACCGCGTGCCACGGTTGACGAAGTTTATACACTGATTACCCAGGACATGGAAGCTGCTCTCGGGCTCCCTACCTCCTGGCCGAATGCCCAAGATAAAGGAAGAGCTACGTCCTATGCAGCCCAAGCTCTGCTGGCACGCATTTATCTTCAGTGGGGAAAACCGGGAGAAGCATTAAAATACTGCCGGATGCTCGAAGGCAAATTCAAGCTGTATGATAATCTAAAGGATATATTTGATCCAAAAAACAAGAATCAGGAATATGAGAATATATTTGAAATTCAATTCAAGCATTCCGGTTCGTGGGGATTGGAAGGAAGCATCCAGCATTCATATTGGGGACCTCGTAATGTAGGAGGCCCGACCAACTTTGGCGGTTGGGGCGGATTCGGTCCGACACAATATCTATATGATTCTTATGATAACGCCGATAAACGTAAAAAGGCATTCTTCATCACAGAATATGCAGGTGTCACCCAGACACCTCCTTCTTCCGGTAAATTCTGGGACGCAGAAACAGGTAATGTGATTGAAGATGATAATCTGAATTTTACAATGATTCGTTATGCAGACGTACTTTTGATGAAAGCGGAAGCGCTGAACAGCATTGATGACACAAGTAATGATAAGTATGATGCCTTGAATGAAGTACGAGGCAGAGCGGGACTGACTTCCATAACAGCAGCCGACAATCTGAATAAAGAACAGTTTGCCGAAATCGTACTGGAAGAAAGATTGCATGAATTATGTTGTGAACACCTGCGCCGCTGGGATTTAATCCGCTTCGGCAAACTGGGCGAATATATGAAAGACCATGCCGGAGTCACCATACAGCCTTATCATGTTCTATACCCAATCCCACAGGCAGCCGTCGATGCCAATGACGCTATCACAGAAAACAACGAAGGATATTAACATAAATCATTTAGCACATGAAAAAATTTATTTTTATCACAGGACTATTGATGAGTATCTTCTTTTATTCATGCAAAGAAGAGGACCATGGCATACTTCCTCCTATCGATGGAGGAGGAACTGTAGAAGTAAAGGATGGAAGAGTTACAATCAATCCGGCAGAGTATCTTTATGCGATACGAAATCCGATGAAAGGTTTACGCGAATTCTTCGGCCCGGGCTATGACAAGGTAAGAGACGAATATCCGTATCCTTACGGCTCTATCATTAAAGAATATATGCAATGGAATATGCTGGAGGACAATGAAAGCGACGGTGTCGACAAGATTATAGCTTACAGTAACCACAGGTGGCAGGGAGTAGAAGATATCAATGTCAAGGTTATCCCACGTATCTATATCGTATGGATGGAACCTTGGCACGGAGGATATGCCAAGAACACTCATACAGACAACCCGGACGACCTGAACGGTTGGCATTGGCCAAGCGACATTCCGGGAGAGACGTACGATGAAGACGATCTTAACGCCCCTATTATTGGGGGCTATTGCCACCCTACTTTTCAGGAAAGAGTGAAAAAACTGGTAGAGAAAGCCGGACAAGCATGGGACAATGACCCTAGAGTAGCATATGTAGAAATGGGAATTATCGGCGAATTCGGGGAACATCACGACCCGGATATCACCACAGTATGGGCTCCTCACGACCAACCCAATCATGTAGAGAACCGTACCTGGCTGCCGGGCATTGAAAAGGTGTTGGGAGATGCCTTTACTGCTGCCTTCAAAAACAAGAAAGTAATGGTTCGCTATGCGTATGAGTTTAAAGATTATGAATTCGGGATCTATTGGGATTCATGGGCTATTGATGAAGAAAAGGTGCGTGGCTACGAAGAAATGAAAAAGCTCGGCGACCGCTGGAAAACTCAGCCCATAGGCGGAGAAATAACCTGGAACTGGGGAAGCCTCTATAAATTCAAATCTTTTGAAGAAGTAGTAGCAGATGCCCAAACGCAAGACCTCGTCATCCAGCAAATACGCGATCTGCATTGTAACCACTTGGGAGGTATCACTTGGGCTAATTTCAATGACCCGACTTTCGAACCCAATGCAGAATTACTACAAAAGACAATGGGTTACCGCTTTCTTTTGTCCAATTTCAGTTACCCGACAAGTATCAAGCCGGATGAGCCGTTCAAAATATCATTTGACGTAACCAACACAGGATCGTCACCCTTCTATTATGACTGGCCAGTAGAAATTGCCTTACTAAACTCCCAGACTCAAGAAGTTGTATGGAGCAAAACATTGGAAACTCCTAAAATATCACAATGGATGCCGGGAGACAACTGGAATAATTCAGCAAAAGTCTATACTCAACCGGCTGCAACGAATCATATTGAGGAAGAACTGACTTTAGACAAAAAACTGGACACAGGAGATTATATCATCGCAATTTCCGTATTAGATCCGTCCGGCATGCTTCCTTCATTAAGATTTGCCATTCAAAATTACTTTGAAGGCGGACGTCACCCCATGGGACATATCGGTGTCAATACAGAACCTGTATATTTTGAAATCCCAACTGACGATTTCGATGACATGAGACAGGATAAAACTCTGAAATATAAAATCCAATAATAAGCAAGCTTAATGAAATCAAACATCAGAAACATATTACTCCTAATGTTATTCGGAACGATATCTGCATGCAGTGAAAAAACCGTGACGGTTTCTTATCAGGAATATCCGAATGCATTCAGGAATCCGATGAAAGGATTCAGGGAATTCTTCGCTCCCGGCATCGACCGGATTAGGGAAGAATATCCCTACCCTTACGGTTCACTGACAAAAGAATATATGCAGTGGAATATGCTCGAAGACGACGCCAATGACGAAGTAGAAAAGATTATCGCTTACAGCAATCATCGCTGGAAAGGAGTGGAAGATATAAACGTCAAAGTAATTCCCCGGGTTTTTCTTGTATGGCTGGAACCCTGGCATGGCGGAAAACCTAAAGACCCCACTAATCCGGATGACTTGACCGGTTGGCACTGGCCCAAAGGAATAACTCCGGAAAAAGGTCCTTATAAACAAAGACCGAACTCCGTGGCCGCCTATGTAGAAGAAAAAGACAAAAATACCCCCATTACCGGGGGATACTTTGACCCTTCTTTTCCTGAACGCGTAAAAAAACTTGTAGAGAAACTCGGACAGGCGTGGGATAACGATCCACGAGTAGCGTATGTAGAAATGGGGATTATCGGAGAATGGGGAGAACACCATGACCCGGATCTCTCAACTTACTGGGCTCCGCACGACGAACCGGAACACGTAGCTAACCGGACATGGATTCCGGGCATGGAAAAGATTCTGGGAGATGCCTTTGCCAAAGCATTCAAGAACAAGAAAGTAATGGTCCGTTATGCCTATGAGTTTAAAGATTACGAATTCGGGATTTATTGGGATTCATGGTCTCAACCCCAAGAGATTGTAAGAGGTTATGAGGAAATGAAGAAGCTGGGTGATCGTTGGAAAACCCAGCCGATAGGAGGAGAAATCACTTGGAACTGGGGAGATTTGGCCCGGTTCAAATCTTTTGAAGAAGTGGTGGCAGATAAAGATACCCGGGAATATGTCATGGAACAGATTCGGAACCTGCACTGCAATCATTTAGGCGGAATCACTTGGGCAGACTTCAACGAGCCGGAGTTCCGGAAAAATGCAGAGATACTGCAAAAAGCCATGGGATACCGGTTCATTATCAATGAGTTCTCTTACCCGAAAGAAATTAAAGCGGGAGCACAATTCCCTATTTCTTTCAAAGTTGTCAACACCGGATCGTCTCCATTCTATTATAACTGGCCGGTAGAAGTAGCTTTACTAGACCCTGAAAGTCATCAAAAAGTGTGGGGAAAAATATTGGAGGGAGTAAACATCTCCGAATGGATGCCGGGAGATAATTGGTCGGTAGATGAGCATAAATACCAGACAGTTCCGGCAACTTATCACATCCGGAAGAATATTTCTATTGATGCCCCCATTGCCAAGGGAAAATATATCCTGGCTTTAACGGTGCTCGATCCGGCCGGTATGCAACCTTCGCTCCGATTTGCCAATGAGAATTATTTCGAAGGCGGTTATCATCCAATGGGCTATATCGGTATTGACGAATCAGTTGCCGATACCCGTCTGAATCCGGATTTATTCTTTGACATTCAAAGTGACAAGTCTTTAAAATATCAATTGAAACAACCCGTTCCCGTGATATTCGACACGGATGTTGGCAATGACATTGACGACGTGCTGGCGATGCAAATGCTATTCAACTATGAGAAAGCCGGAAAAATAGATCTGCTAGGTATCACAATCAGCAAGTCCAATCCTTATTCAATTGAATATATTGACGGATATTGCCGCCTCAACGAGAGGGGAGACATTCCATTGGGATATGCATACAACGGAGCTACTCCCGAAGACGGAGGTTATCTCCGCCAGACTTTGGATACCATTATTGAAGGCAATAAGATATTGCATCCTCAAAGAAGCATAAAAGATAATCTGCCGGAAGGATATAAGTTGTTACGGAAATTACTGGCTTCGCAACCAGATAATTCCGTGGTATTTATTGCCGTAGGACCGGAAACGAACCTTTCACGCCTGCTACACTCGGAAGCCGATGAATACAGTCCTTTGGACGGCAAATCACTCGTTGCCCAAAAAGTGAAACTGTTGTCCGTAATGGGAGGACTCTATGGGAACGAGTTCGATTTCCCCGAATGGAATCTAGTGCAGGATATAAGTGCAGCCCAAACCGTATTCAGCGAATGGCCCACTCCGGTCATTGCAAGCGGCTGGGAACTAGGCAACAAATTGTTGTATCCGCATCAGAGTATCTTGAATGATTTCCCGGACGCTTACAAACATCCTCTTTGTGTATCTTACCAGATATATGACAAAATGCCTTATGACAGGCAAACTTGGGATTTGACCTCTGTCATACAGGCCATAGAGCCGGAGAAGGATTATTTTGAACTGTCAACAAAGGGAACGATTACAATAGACAGTGCAGGACACAGTCTATTTAATGCGTCAGACAAAGGACAACATCAATATCTTATGATTCAAGGAAAAGAGAATATTCAGAGAACATTAGATGCCATTGTCCGCCAAGTGACAGGAAAAGAAGAAAAGAATATAAACCAATAAAGAAAGAGTCATGTTTATAGTCAATAGTTATACATTAGCCATTATCTTTTGCTTCATAACCATGATATGTTGGGGTTCCTGGGGTAACACCCAGAAACTGGCCAGCAAGAACTGGCGTTATGAGCTTTATTACTGGGATTATACGATCGGTATCTTATTATTTGCCTTACTTCTGGTTTTCACACTCGGAAGTTTCGGAGATTCGGGTAGAGGTTTTCTGGAAGATATCCGGCAAGTAGATGCCAGATACATAGTCAGTGCCTTGATCGGAGGAGTTATTTTCAATGCTTCCAACATCTTACTTTCAGCTTCAGTCTCCATTGCCGGAATGGCGGTTGCTTTTCCGCTGGGTGTAGGACTTGCCTTGGTCCTAGGTGTGTTCATCAACTATTTCAGCACTCCCAAAGGAGATCCGTTCTGGTTGTTTACAGGAGTAATCTTGATTGTTATCGCTATCATCTGCAATGGAATAGCGGCAGGCAGACAACAAAAAGAGGGGAATAATAATAGCAAGAAAGGGATTATTCTTGCGGCTATTGCCGGCATACTTATGTCTTTCTTCTACCGTTTTGTGGCTGCTGCCATGGACCTTAACAATTTTGACTCTCCTACTCCGGGCATGGCTACTCCATACACCGCTTTCTTTATATTCTCAATAGGTATCTTCCTGAGTAACTTCCTGTTCAATACAGTTGTTATGAAACGTCCGTTTGTAGGAACTCCGGTAAGCTATAAAGAATATTTTACGGGAAAAGCGGGCACACATCTGGTAGGTATTCTCGGAGGATGTATATGGGGATTGGGAACTGCTTTGAGTTATATAGCCGCAGGAAAAGCGGGAGCTGCCATCTCCTACGCTCTCGGTCAGGGAGCACCTATGATTGCCGCCTTATGGGGTGTATTTATCTGGAAAGAGTTCACCGGTAGTTCCAAATCAACCGACAGGCTTTTAGGAGTCATGTTTATCCTGTTCATCACAGGATTATCATTCATCGTTTTATCCGGAGGAAACTAATTATGAAGATAAACTATATTCTTTTTCTACTGACGGCAGCCTTTTGTTATCCTTCGATAACCGTTGCCAAAATAATTGAGGCCGGTTCGCCGGACAAGAAAAATGTGATAACTATCGAGACTGACAACCAAGTCAGTTACAGCTTATCCCGGAATGGAACAAAGATTCTTGATACTTGCCCGCTCTCACTTACAGTCGGAAACGACACTTGGGGAACAGACAAATGTAGAAAGGTAACTCGCAAGAGCGTTTCGGAGAAAGTGGAATTTATTGTACCGCGTAAATATAAAGAGACAGTGGATAATTATAACCAGGTTGAGCTTATTTACAAAGACTATAAGATCGAATTCAGAGTCTATAATGACGGAGTGGCCTATCGTTTCGTAAGTACTGCGAACAATAAACAACCCGTAAAGAAAGAGTCTGTATCTTTCTGCTTCGGACAGGATCATACCTCGTACACTCTTTTAACCGACCAACTACAAAACTGGTTTGAACAGGATTATACGGTAAAGCCGATCAATGCATTACCCAAAGACAGTTTCTCCGTAGCTCCTGTAATGGTTGAAGTAGACAAATACAAAGTATTATTAGCAGAGGCCAATCTCTATAATTATCCGGGAATGTACTTACAACCCAGCCAAGAATCCTTCCATGGCATTTTTGCCAATTATCCGGATAAGGAAGTGCCATACGAAGGAGATAATAAAATTTACGTCTCCACACGCAAAGACTATCTTATTCCCAACTGCGGGAAACGGGTCTTTCCGTGGCGGGTGACCGGTATCTTCGACAATGCCTCTTCCATATTACAAAGCGAGCTTATATATTTACTCTCCGAAGAGAAGGAGCAAACCGACGACTATACTTGGGTTAAGCCCGGTAAAGTATTATGGGACTGGTGGAATGACCGTAATATCTATCATATAAATTTCAAAAGCGGCATTAACACCGATACATATCTATATCTGGTAGACTATGCAGCCAAACATCACATCGAATATGTCCTGATTGACGAAGGCTGGTCAGCACGTAACGATCTGTTAACCCTCAATCCCGATGTTGACATTCCGCGCATCTGTGAATATGCAACAGAAAAAGGAGTAGGTATCCAATTATGGTCGAAATGGGTGAACATCATGCGACAAATGGATGAGGCTTTTGCACAATTCTACAAATGGGGAGTGAAAGGAGTTAAAATAGATTTTATGGATCGCAATGATGCCAAGATGGTTAACTTCTACGAACAAGTAGCAGCTAAAGCCACTCAATACAAATTATTAGTAGACTTTCACGGTTCTTACCCCAACGAAGGCATGAGGCGCAAATACCCGAACCTGATGACACGCGAAGGCGTGATAGGACTGGAGTATAATAAATGGAGCAAAAGAGCCACGGTTACACATGATGTCATCATACCTTATCTGCGTATGTGGGCAGGTCCAATGGATTATACTCCTGGAGCTATGCTTAATGCACATCCGGAAACCTTCTATGAAAATCAGCATGAACCTATGAGTCAAGGAACGCGTAGTCATCAATTAGCAATGTACGTAGTCTACGAAAGCCCGTTACAAATGATTTCAGATAGCCCAACTAAATATGATGAAAATATTCAAAGCTTCGAATTTATCAAAAATACACCTACCACTTGGGATGAGACAGTCCCTTTGGGAGGAGAAGTAGGTGAATATATAGCTATTGCACGCCGACATAACAATACATGGTATATCGGTGTCATTAACGGAGCTACTCCAAGGCATATTGAGATTGACTTATCCTTCATAGGAAATAGACCGAAAAAAATAAAAGCACACATGGACGGCATAAACGCAGTTCATCAGGCTAAAGACTCACAAGTAAAGGACCAAATCATTGAAAACGATAAAAAGCTTCTCATAGATATGAGCAGAGGAGGAGGATATATAGGTATTATTCATATAGAAAAGTAGCATTTTGGAGTTACTCAAAAGATGATACGAAGTTCTATCAATATCGACCGATGGCTTTTGACCATCGGTCAATTTATATTGTAGATATAACAACAAAGCCATTAATTTTCTGCAATTTCATCTAATGCATCTTCTACCTACTTTACTTCAAAGGTAATTAAATAGTTTATAGCCCACTCAAGTATCCTCTTCTTCTTTCTATATATTCGCACTTTTTACGATCATTATAACACATCATCCACCAATCTACAAACAAAATGTTTTAAAACAAAGATATATTATTTCAATATGTTTCATATCTTTGCACTCAAAATTCAAAAAGATACGTTTACTACCAAAAATAAATCTTTTTGAAACCAATAGTCATTACTAAGCTATAAAAGAATCGTATGAAGAAAAGATGGATTATCATGATGACATTAATGGTCATCATTAGTTTAATCGGCGTTTTTACCCCCGAAACTGCCGGAGTATGGGAACCTGATGAAAAGATGAATACAGCCAACGTGGCCTGGATGATTACCGCAACCATTTTCGTGTTAATGATGACTCCGGGACTTTCCTTTTTTTATGGAGGTATGGTTGGAAAGAAAAACGTAATTTCTACTATTCTTCAGAGTTTTATTGCAATGGGTATTATCAGCGTTATTTGGGTGGTATTCGGATTCAGCCTTGCTTTTGGTGATGATATAGGCGGATTTGTAGGAAACCCTGCTACCTTTTTCATGTTCAATAATGTAGGAGCTAAAGTAAATGAATTCCTGGCACCAACCATTCCTTTGGCGCTCTATGCACTATTTCAAATGAAATTTGCCATTATCACCCCTTCCCTTATCACAGGATCTTTTGCAGAACGCGTCCGTTTTTCCGGATATATGGTGTTCATGATTTTGTTCTGTATCTTTGTATATTGCCCGCTTGCACACTGGACCTGGCATCCTGACGGATTCCTTCGCCAGATGGGAGTTATCGATTTTGCCGGTGGTATCGTTGTGCATGCTTCCTCCGGGGTAGCAGCTTTAGCAGGTGCCATCTTCCTCGGCAACAGAAGGGAACAGACACATACACCTGCAAATATTCCATACGTGATATTAGGAGCATCCATGCTTTGGCTAGGCTGGTTCGGATTCAATGCAGGCTCTTCATTGGCAGCAGACGGAGTTGCTATCAAAGCTTTCCTGAATACAAATACGGCTTCAGCTACCGCCATGCTGGTATGGATATTCTTCGATTGTCTCCGCGGACGTAAACCGTCGGCAATGGGAGCCGCTATCGGTGCTGTGGTGGGTCTTGTAGCCATTACTCCTTCTGCGGGATATGTCACTGTCGGAGAGAGTATTTTTATCGCATTGACGACAACAATGGTCTGCAACATCGCCGTCCACTGGAAAAACCATACGAATGTGGATGATGCATTGGATGTATTCCCTACTCACGGAGTAGGCGGTATCTTCGGAACGATACTTACGGGCGTCTTTGTGCATGGACTGCTAGCCGGAGACGTTAAAGTATTCCTGATTCATATATTGGCAGTAGTTATCGTATGTGCATACAGCTTTATTGTCAGCTACATACTTTACTGGATAACTAACAAAATGATTCCAATGCGCGTATCAGCTAAAAGCGAGGCTATCGGTCTCGACCTTAGTCAGCATGACGAGTCTTACAACTTTGCAGATTTCGGAGAACGGGAATTGGCCGAATATCAGACTGTAAGTGATAAAGAAAAGAAATATTAATCCGGTTTTGCAGGTTCTGATTTTGTAGGAAAAAACAGGAAAAGGAGCTGTCTGACAAGTCCCTTATTAACAATTTCACCCACGCTACAGATAGTTATAGCGTGGGTGATTTTCAATAATCAGGACTTGTCAGACAGCTCCTTTATTACTGGGATAGCCTCTTTTAAAAGCGGGGGATAGAAAAGGCTATATCATCATTTCTAAGGTCGATATTTTTCGCTAAATCAATATTATAATCGATTATCAGACATTTGTATCATCTGTTGAACTTATTCATTTCTCATTTATTTTTCCATTTGTCAGTAACACTCCACATTGGCGGATCGACACTACTGAAATGCCAGAAACCGATTTGAGATATTCCAAGCTCATCAGCGAGTTCGAGTAAAGCTTCCGTACTCCTGGCATCGCTTGCATAAAACAGATGTCGGTTCCCATCAGTTGCATCATACAGGTATATATTTACCTTTTCATAACACAACCAGGTAGGAGAAGGTAAAACCCCACTCACACTATCGGGCACAGATTGGTAAATTTGTCTACCCTTCGTATGTCCAGTCACTGCGTAATCATTCGCATAAGCCGGTAAAGCCATCACCAGTTTATCTTTGGGAATGTGTTTGATCCAGAAAGACATAGCCTCTTTTGTCCACGAATAATCAGAAGTAGGTCCCATACCCATACAATCATCCCGATGTTTGAGTTCGGCTTTGCCTATTCCCGGTGCGAAATACATATCATAACACATCACCCTGACTAAATCACAAGTTCTCGCCAACACCTCCGGGTCATGAAACATTTTTGTCGTTTCATCCTGATACAAAGCCGGATAAAACCCGACACAATGACTTAGCTTCTTCCCGGCAGCGTGGAGTTTCTGTGAAGCGAGTTCCAAAAATCCGGTATACGTATCTTGAACATCGGGACTCAAATGCTCGAAATCCCAATCTATGCCGTCATATCCGTTGGCGTTACACGCATCCACATACCCATCAACAAGTGTTTTTATTTTCTCGGGCGTGCTTATATTCTCTTCACTTCCACCTACAGCCTGATAGACTTCGATATGATTCCGGTGACACTCGTCAATAAAAGATTTCGGGGGATTTCCGAAAACACTGATGGAATTAATGATTTCTTTTACAGGCTCTATATCCTTAAAAGAGTTCCAGTCTTTATAGACAAACCAAGGAAACACTTTTTTCCCGGTGGCAGTAGGTGTTTCCTGCTTGCAGGAAACACTTACCACTACCCATATTGCACAATATGCAACAGTTCTGATAATTTCTGAATACCTCATTATTTACCGGAATTACTCATATACATACTTCTTATACTCAAAATAGTCATATTTGGCAGTATATATACCCTGGGTCTCTTTATCTCCCTGCCATCCACCACCATTGGCAAAGGTTATAAATGAATAACCAAATTGGAACGCCTCGGGTGTATACCAGGTAGTAAATGTCTTCACAACCTCTCCATCTATGATCCATGCCGCCCAATATGCGCCATCTGTATTAAGTCGGAGATCGATAGTCAAAGTGTGCTTACCCGGATCAATAGGAACACCGTAAACTCCCATTGATTCTGTATAGCAACGTACCAGCATCTGACCCGGAACAGGAGGAATTGTACAAGCAGCACGATCGTTTTCCGTGCCAGGGAAAACAAACATAGAGAATGACCTTTCTTCAGCGTTCGTTGCGGCTATATTACCTCCCGCCAACCATTTCTCACCTACACCTATACCAGGTACA
The DNA here is from genome assembly GCF_020982715.1 of Bacteroides sp. 1_1_30. NCBI lineage: Bacteria > Pseudomonadati > Bacteroidota > Bacteroidia > Bacteroidales > Bacteroidaceae > Bacteroides > Bacteroides sp. 1_1_30. The sequence goes on along the minus strand of NZ_JAJKHN010000036.1, from coordinate 22,027 downwards.
TCTATCTCCCAAGTATATTTTCCGGCTCCAACAGCTTCTCCGTAAGTCAAATTAGTACCGTTCGGCAAATTCAAGAAACCACCCGATACGCTTCCTCCGGCATTTGTCCATCCGGCAGGTATAACTCCTTCTTCGTCAAAATCCCATCGTGTCGTCGTTCCTTCCGGTTCAGGAGGTAACTGGCCTTCGATAATAGGCTTCATTGAATATTCGTAAGGAACGTATTCAAAATAATCAAATAAAGCATAATTCTCTTGAGTAGCCGCATGGTCGCCCATACCGATAAGATTCTCAACACTGGATATGGCACGGAAATAAGCCTCTTCACCAAAATTCAGTTGAGCTCTTTTCAGCGTCTTGCCATCGACCAGCCATTCGGCCAGGTATTTCTTATTTTCCAACTTCAAATCTAAAACAAATGTATGCCAGGCATCGCCTTTGATAGGTGTATATTCGGAGAAGAAAGGATTTGCCTGACTGGAAACCAGACATAACATATCGTCAGGTCCCGCATTATGTTGACTACGGGCCGCAGACGTACCGGAACAAATTTCAAAATCCAGTTCATGAGTGTCGTCGAAATAGACAAATGCTCCGATACTAGCCCGGTCATTCATCCCAAATTTGGGCACATACACTCTCCATTCATAACGACCGGAACCAAACTGTGTTGTGGTTTGTACTTTAAAACGGTCACCGTTCGTACCTGAATATTCCTCACCCGGCCGTGTATATATTCTTAGTGCTTTCCCGTCTTCGCATTCATCATTGTCTACGATAGTAATCGGATTTATCCCTGCCACAAGTCCCGTCTTTTGCAACCCGGTAAAGTCGCCATAATTATAAATAGTGCCCTTATAACCATCCTGAATAATTGTAATGGTCCGCAGTTCAGCACCTTTCGCCGCAATGGTCAGGGTTGCACCACGTTTGGGACCGTTATTCTTATCTGCAGAAAGAGTAATCGTTCCGTTACCAGTTCCTTCCAAAGGAGATACAGTAAGCCAATTACCACCGCCCTGATCTACTGCCACTTTCCAGTTAGCCTCCGACGTAATGTTTACAGTCTGCATTTCAGTCGGAGCGACCTCGAATGTCAAAGCATCAGCGGAGACTCCGCATGGGACTACCTCTACCTTCTCTTTGAAGCTATCGCCACATGATACCAGAGAGGTGTTACATAATACACCTATTGCTAAATACAAATATCTTAGTTTCATAATGATTGTTGTTTACATTGGTTTCATTCAGTTCTTCAAATTCGGATTAATGGACGAGTCCACAAAAGGACGGGGAAGATACATCTTACTGTCATTCCACGTACCGGATACAGGTACCGCTTCTTTTCTGAATACTCCCGGAGCAACTTCAATCTCTGGATTCAGTTTTCTGTATTCGAAATGATCTTTAATGCGGTTCATGCGGAACATGTCTCTCGCCCTGGTAGCAATGTTACCCCAATAATATCCGGCTATTTCCCAGCCATGTTCGTTATAGGCAGCTTCCGCCAACTCATCATACGACATGGTTGTCTTATAGATATCCCGGTCTGCAACAACAGATCCATTGGCACGATTGCGTACCTCATTCAATAAGTTGACAGCTTCCGTGATACTGCCTGTTTTTGAACGACCTACGGCTTCGGCATACCAGCAATATACTTCTGCCAAGCGAATAATCTGATGCGTCTTTTCTCCATTCTGATTCATCGAAATCTTCGGATTCGTATAATCGAATTCTTCTCCAGTGGTCGTTTCTACTTTCTTCATGAAACAGGGAGCAACAACCACACGCGGCGCTTCCGGATTGGGGTCTTCCCACCAATCACGCAACTTAGTTTCATTCTTCAATATGATTTTCGGGAAATAAGACGCATCTTTGCGTGAGCCTTTCGGGAAATCATACCAGAATTTAATTTCTCCGTTCGTATCTCCCCATCCACCGCCACCATAAGCATAGTCTGCCAGGAAATCGGCTAAAGGAGCATTGGTAAGTGCATCTATTCCCAAATTATAGTAAACACCAAGCAACACTTCAGGATTATTCTTATTATACTCCATCGAATATACTTGCTTGTAATCAGGTAATAGCTTGTAGTAGTAAGTACCTTTCTTCGCAGCATCGATTACTTCTTTTGCCTTTGCAGCGGCCAGTTGATAATATTCTGTTCCTTTGTTCAACGGCCATCCCGCCATTGCCATATACACATAAGCCAATGTTGCTTTTACAGCTCCTTGACTAACAGCAATGTTTACCCCATTCCTTGCATAGGGATCTTTAGTATAATTGGCAGGGACCATTGTTTCTGCCTTTTTCAGGTCAGACACAATCAGTTCATAAATTTCAGGAACGGTTGCCAATGGCATGTTGTAATTGATTTCATCTTTCACAACCATAGGTACCTCTCCCCAAGCCATTACAAAGTAAAAATAAGAATAGGCGCGCCAATAATAAGCTTGTCCAATGGCCGCATCTTTCTCTTCCTGGCTCACCTCCGGAGTTCGTCCGGCATTATCTATAATGAAATTAGCAGCTTTCACCAATCTCCAACGAGCTCCCCACAATTCAGTCACCCAAGTGTTATTGTCCGAAACATTATAAGTATCTACCTCACGCAACCCCTGTTTATTAGCTGCAGGGTGTGTAGAAATATCATCACCCATCACTGATTCGAAACCTGCCCAGATATTTGCATACATATCACTTGCAACTTTGGAATACATTCCATTCAGAGCCAAGTCCAGATCAGCTTTTGAATTGAAGAAATTAGTTACCGCCAACTGCCCTTTAGGATCTTCTGTCAGTAAATCCTGGCAAGACACCATCCAAAGTGCTATCAATGCTAGTCCGACAGATTTGAATATTCTATATATTGTTTTCATATCCATGTATAGTTAAAAGATTAAAAGTTAAGTTTCATACCAAAAGTGAAAGTTCTTGGAACAGGATAAGAGCCCATATCTACGCCATTAAAGCCGTAATCGGATTCACTGTACACTTCTGGGTCCATACCTGTGTATTTCGTTAATGTAAACAGGTTTTGAGCACTGACCGACAATTGAATATCGGCTACTTTCGTTATCTTCTTAGGAATATTATACGTAAGGCTTATATTTTTCAGTTTCACAAATGATGCATCTTCAAGCCAGAAATCGGAATCAGGATAGTTTCTATTATCTGAATTTTTATGACTTGCATACACAGCATCTGCTTTATTGGCTACTTTATCCCAACTTTTGTAATAAGCATCAGATAAAGAGATGAAACGATATACACCTGTCATAGATCCCATCGCATAGCGGCTTACATTCAGTCTATCTTGTCCTAATGCAGCATTGATAAAGAGATTGAGCGTCCAATTTTTCCAAGTAAATGTATTATTCCATCCGAAAGTCCAATTAGGCTCGGCCTGCCCTTTAGTAACCAGATCGTCAGCACCCGGATTGGTTGTCAAACTTCCATTAGATTGATGTTTATACAAGTTGGCGCCCTGGTCATTAAAGTTTGCCCATTCATAAAGATAGAAAGAACCAATCGGATACCCTACTTTTTTAATTTGAATAGGACCACCGCCAATACTTGTATAATTCTCCCCAACGATAAAATCACTACCTGCCAGATCGATTATCTTATTCTTTAAATAAGATGCATTCAGCGATGTTTCCCAACCAAATATATCTTTGTCTGTCAAAGGAGTAGCTGTAATGGTGAATTCAACACCAGAGTTTCTAACTTCACCTTGGTTGACCCAGAAAGAGCCACCTCCGTTATATTGAGGAGCAGGTTTGCGAAGCAACAGGTCCTTAGTATCCTTTCGGAACCATTCGGCTGTAAAACTCAAGCGACCGTCTAAAACACTGGCGTCCAAACCTATGTTATACTGATAGGTGCTTTCCCATGTTACATCCGGTGTAGCGAGATTTCCAGTCCAATAACCGGTATGGATTGCATCGCTACCATAACCGTCATAATTTGTAGGAGCCAACATACCTAATGTTGTGTAAGCACCGATACTTTGATTACCAACAACACCAAAACTGGCTCTTAGTTTCAATTGCTGGACAATGTTTTGTTTACTCATAAAGTTTTCTTTAGCAACATCCCAAGCAACAGCTGCTGACGGAAAATATCCCCATTTATTCTTCTTCTGAAACTTAGATGAACCATCGGCACGGAAAGTACCTGTCAGCATATACTTTCCTTTGTAATTGTACATAATTCGACCAAGCCCGGACACAATAGCTTCTGCGGAATAGCCATTCTCTCCATCGCGTGTCTTTGCATTTTTTGCATTCCAATAACCAACAAACTCATTGGCTAAATCACTTCCGGTCAGTTTTAAATTTCTACCTTCGGCGCCACTTGCTTCAAACACAGCGGTTGCAGTCAAATGATGATCGCCGAAACTTGTGTTATAAGTCACATTATTGGTATTCTGCCAGAAAAGATTCATCCTGCTCGCATTTTCCATACCACTAAGTTGACCGGGTTTTGCTAATGACGAGGTGAAAGAGTAACTCGGAACATGAGAGTAATTAGCAGCACCCTGTACAGACAATGTCAACCCTTTCATTATTTTGAAAGTCAAATCCATATTAGTATTCAAAGCATACACATATGAGTCACCATAATTTGCGACACGTGCACCATAAGGGTTTCCATTTACTGAATTATAAGGGTCCATATTATAAACGCCCGTTACCGGATCTTTCATTTCCATCGTAGGAGAATAGTTCAGAAAGTTCATAATGTCAATGCCCCCATTGTGACTGTGAGTACGTGAAGCATTAATTTTGGTAGAAAGTGTCAACCACTTAGTGAGTTCATTATCCAAATTTATCCGCAACTGTGCACGTTGATACTTGGTCGTGATGGTCATGGCTGTCATATTCAATACATTGGCGGAAATAAGATACTTATTTTTAGCCGTTCCACCCGAAATACCTAATTTATAGTCCTGACTAATACCGGTCTGCAACATCAAATTCTGCCAGTCAATGCCTTTGGAGCCATTCTTATAGGCTTCCATCTCATCATCTGCAAATGAGATACCATTATACTCCTTTAATGCAGTCGCATATTCATAAGCATTCAGTAAGTCATATTTTTTAAGAATGTTCGATACGCCTATAGCCACATCTGCATAAATCTGCACTTTACCTTCCACCCCTTTTTTAGTAGTTACCAATACCACACCATTAGCACCGCGTGAGCCATAAATAGCCGTTGCCGAAGCATCCTTCAGAACTTCAATAGATTGAATGTCAGCTGGATTTACATCCAGTCCACCAGACATAATGCCATCGATGACATACAAGGGGTCATTGCTGGTATTAAGAGAAGTAGTACCACGAACACGAACTTTAACTGTACCACCAGGTAAACCATTTACGCTCGTCACTGCCACACCTGCAGTACGTCCTTGCAGAATATCTTCCACCCGCTTTACCGGCTGATCCTTAAATTGTTTGGAAGAAACAGAAGCCACAGCACCGGTTATATCTGATTTTTTCACTACACCATATCCGATGACCACTACTTCACTCAATTGGTTCTGATCCTCCTGCATTGTAATCTTCAAACTGGTATTCGTTCCCAGTTTAACCTCTTTAGTCACGTATCCGATATAAGAGAATGATAGTGTAGAGCCAACAGGAGCACTAATCGAGAACTTTCCGGAAATATCCGTTACGGTACCAGTTTGTGCATCTTTAAGAGTTACGTTGACACCGATGATAGGTTCATTGCTGTCGGCATCCATAACAGTACCCGAATACTGCTTTGCAACCTGTGCATAAGTAGATGTAACTGCTGCAAAAAGAAATAGTAGCAAGCAGCCAAGCGTTTTTCTTAGATTATCCATATACTTTTCATTTAGTTAGAATATAATAATATTAGATTTTTAGGAATTTTAGATACAAGTCAAGGCATTCAAAATGTTCCCAACATTACTCCGCCACCTCTTCATTCTACAGTTTTAGGATGTATTCATAGTAAATAGTCTTTTTTTTAAGGTTTAATACTATTCCGTATTTAGTGTCAACTATGCAAATATAGGTGCAAAGCGTGGAAATAGAGATCAAATAACATCCATAATTAGTCCGCTACTGTTCAAAAGGAGTATTCTGAATATCCTTTCGAGCTATCTAATGAGCTTTGTGGACAAAAGAAGATGAAATCTATTGTACAGTTTCATAACTTCTTTTATATTTGCTCTATCAAAAGAACATAACTATGTCAAAAGCACACGTACTAAAGAGGTATTCTTTTCTAATCTGGATATTATTCTTTGTTCTTTCTACAAAGGCTGAACAACAAGACTACTACTTCAGACAAATTTCTTTGGAACAGGGATTGTCACAATCAAGAGTGCAGTGCATTTACAGAGATCATTTAGGAGTCATATGGATAGGTACCAAATGGGGGTTAAATAGTTATGACCAATCTGAACTGAAAAGTTATTTTCATGACCGGGAGCAGCCAAACTCATTGCCCGACAATTTCATTCGTTTTATTACAGAGGATCGTTTAGGCGATTTATACGTTTCTACCAATAAAGGAATTGCCATCTACAATAAAGCAGAAAATCAATTTCAGCCATTGAAATATAACGGGAAGCCATTTAACGCTTGGTCTTATCTTCAAATAGGTGACAATTTCCTGTTTGGAGGAGAAGAAACTTTATACCAATACAATCTAATGGATAAAAGTATTACGACGATCTTCCCCGACATTGATGGAGACAAGTTAAAATGTATCAATCGCATCTTTCAGTGGAGTCCCGATGTGCTGATAACCAGCAGTAAAAAAGACGGGCTTTGGATGTACGACTTGACAAAAAAGAAAATGTATCGATGTCCATTTGTAAAAGAGCGCGAGATAAACACCATATTTGTTGACTCTCAAAACCGGCTTTGGGTATCATTCTATGGCAAAGGAATAGCCTGCTACTCGAAAGAGGGGAAAAGGCTTTTCAGTTTATCCACCAAAAATTCCGGGCTCAACAACGATATCATTTTTGATTTTCTTGAAAAAGACAACCAACTTTGGATAGCTACTGACGGAGGAGGTATCAACATACTTGACTTCCAGACTATGAAATTCTCTCATCTTAAACATATTTCCGATGATGAACAATCCTTGCCGAATAACTCTATCTACCGGCTTTATAAAGATCAGATGGACAATATATGGATAGGCAGTATACACGGAGGATTATTCGCCATTAAGAAAGTGTTCATCAAAACCTATAAAGATGTTCCACTGAACAATCCCAATGGAATTAGCGAACGTACCGTGGTTAGCATCTTTGAAGATAAGGATACATTGCTCTGGATTGGAACAGACGGAGGAGGTATCAACTCATTTGACCAAAAAACGAATACATTTCATCATTACCCTACTACATACGGGGAGAAAGTTACCTCTATCACAAATTTTTCTGAAAATGAGCTCTTATTATCATGTTTTAATAAAGGGGTATTTACCTTTAATAAGAGAACCGCACAGATGCAACCTTTTCCCATTATCAATGACTCTATTTCGAAAAGAGAATTTTCATCCGGTGATTTGGTAAATCTATATGTTACAAAAGATAATATTTACATATTAGGAGCAAAAGTCTATATCTACAACAAGCATACCCGGCAAACATCTATTCTCTACGCACCCCAAATAGACATTCAACGCCAAATAGCTATGCAGGCAATTTATTCCGACGATACGCATCTGTATCTAATGGGAACCAATAACCTGTTTAAACTAAACTTCAAAACCAACGAACTGTCTTCATTAGTCAATATGAAAGAGGGAGATGATTTCACATCGGCCTGCCGGGATGATAAAGGTAACTTTTGGATAGGAAGTAATTTCGGACTGCTCTTCTATAATAAACAGACTGGAAAAACAGAAAAAATACATACCAACTTGTTCAACAGTGTATCCAGCCTTGCCTATGATAAAAAAGGAAAAGTCTGGATAGGAGCACAGAACATGTTCTTTGCGTATATTATCAACGAAAAACGTTTTGTTATCCTGGACGAATCCGATGGAGTTCCTTCCAACGAATTGATATTTACCCCTATTCCTGCTCTTCGTACTCCCAATCTGTATATGGGAGGTACTATGGGACTGGTACGCATTAATACGGATATTATTTTCGAAAGCAATTCGTCTCCTATTCTCAAGCTACTTGAAGTAAAACTGAATGGTAAATCAACTCTGAAACAGGTTAATAATAACTGTATTTCGATTCCCTGGAATCATTCATCGTTCAACATTAAAGTGATTGCTGACGAAAAGAACTCCTTCCGAAAACACCTTTTCCGATATGTCATCACAGGAAAAGACAAAATGGTGATCGAGAGTTATCTCCAGACACTCGAATTGGGTACATTAGCATCAGGAGAATATACCATCAGCGTATCCTGCGACACCTCCAACGGTGAATGGAGCCAGCCGACAGAGATCTTAACTATTATAGTCTCACCTCCTTGGTGGAAATCTACCTGGTTTATTATACTATGCATTTTCTTTGCATTTCTAGTGGCAGGAATGGTCTTCTTTAGTTTGATAAGAAAAAAAGAAAATCGGCTGAAACGTGAGATGCGGGAACATGAGAAGAAGATATATGAAGAGAAAATACGCTTCTTAATCAATATCAGCCATGAGCTACGCACCCCTTTGACACTCATCTATGCTTCCCTGAAACGAATTCTCAATAAAGAGGTGAAGCAAGACGAGCTACCGGAATATCTACAGGGGGCATTCAAACAGGCGAATCAGATGAAAGATATTATCAACATTGTGCTTGATACACGCAAAATGGAGGTAGGACAGGAAGTGCTACACATCTCTTCGCATCCTTTGCACAAGTGGATACAGGAAGTGGCAGAAACATTTCAAACTGCATCTAAAGCCAAAGAAATTGAAATTACATACGACTTTGACGACAGTATACAATCTATCGCGTATGATGACACTAAATGCAAAGTTGTTCTTTCCAATCTGATTATGAATGCTTTGAAATATAGTCCTAATCAGACTCGTATTGTTATAAAAACCATCCGTACAAATGAAAGTATACAAATACACGTACAAGACCAGGGAATCGGATTGGATAATGTAGATATAAAGAAGCTCTTTACCCGTTTCTACCAAGGCAAACATAATGAGGGAGGAAGTGGTATCGGTTTATCTTATGCTAAAATGTTGATTGACTTACATGGAGGCAGGATGGGCGCTTTCAATAATAAAGACAGAGGGGCCACATTCTTTTATGAAATACCGGCTAATCTACAAGAACAAGAAGTATCATGTCCTCAACATTCCTACCTCAACGAACTTTTAAGTTCTCCGGAGGAAGAAGAGAAAATAGAATCCGGGGCTTTCTCTCTACAAGGATACTCACTGTTGATTGTAGAAGATAAACAGGACTTAAGAGAATTCTTAAAAAATGCTCTTAAGGATAAATTCAAGAAGATCTATCAGGCAGAAAATGGATTGGTAGCGCTGGAAGTTATTAAGCAACAGCAACCGGACATTATAGTAAGTGATGTAATGATGCCACAAATGAATGGCTATCAGCTATGCAAGGAAATTAAAGAGAATCTGAATATTAGCCATATCCCTGTTATTCTACTTACCGCCAGAGCCGATTCTGAAAGCCAGATGTTAGGATACAAATTAGGAGCCGATGCCTATTTGCCCAAACCATTTGAAATGGAAATGCTCCTTAGCGTGATCCAGAACCAGATGAGAAATCGTGAATATATTAAATCCAGATACAGGGGCAATCAATTCATTCTGTCTCCGCAAGAGGCTACTTTCAGCAATGCGGATGAACAATTTATGATTAAATTGAATGAAATGATCGATCAGAATCTGTCTCAACCAGATCTGGACGTAAAATTCCTGACTGCTCAAATGGCTATGAGCCGGACATCCTTATATAATAAGATCAAGGAACTGACCGGCATGGGAGCAAACGATTATATCAATCGTAGAAGAATCGACAAAGCAATCATTCTTTTAACTCAGTCTGACATGAGCATTACTGAAATATCAGAGCAGGTAGGTTTCACTTATCAACGATATTTCAGTACGTTATTTAAAGAAATGAAAGGAATGACTCCTTCTCAATTCAGAGCACAACACGGTTGCACCCAACAACAATCAGAATAGATTCAGCACTTTAGTTTATCATTTATATAGAAATTATACTTCCCGGAACAGAGCGATTAAGATTTCCAGTGCAGATTTGGACGTTTCATGATTTGAAATGACTAAAATCTGATGAGTAGAATAAGGTATTCGACTACTTTTGCAGCAAGCAATTGATAGAAAACGAATACACTTAAATTCAATTATTATGAGAAACTACTATTTAACTCTGTTACTAATATGCATTTGCGGCCTTTGCTTTGCACAGCAACAGACCAATGACATCAGTACTAAAAATCCGCCAAACAAAGAATGGAACTTCAACAATCTGGATGGATGGAAATACGGACATCAGGATAACAACCCGGATAATCAATGCATATTAGAGAATGGTTACTTACGGATCTTTACCCGGGCTAACTCGGTGGATCGGAAAAAGGTTCACACTGTAGAACGGATTTATACAACAGGAAGATATACCTGGCGTACTCATATCCCGCAAATGGGAATAGGAGATCAATGTAGCGTGGGTTCGTGGATATACCATGACGACCAACATGAATTGGATTTCGAAGTCGGATATGGTAAAGATACAGTTCGCAAGGAGTTAAATGCAGCTCCCGACGAAATGATTGCTTATATGACATCGCAGGCATATCCTTTTTCTTCCGTTCCTGTAGTAATCAAGACCGGATGGCATCTGTTCGAAATTGATCTGACATTAAAAAATGGGAACTATTACATCACCTGGTTAATAGACAACGAGCTCAAACATGAACTTCAACTGGAATTTGGGAAAGACATTGCATTCCATATTTTTTGCAGTGTAGAGAATCTTAAATTTATTGGAGACCAACCGGCACAGCAGGAAAATTCCGGATTGTTTGATTTCGTCAGATATACATATCATGACTAAATAAATGAACTTAGCACACATTTCTTAAAATCCCCCCAATTACATACCATGAGAACAACGTTCATTTCACTTTCTCGGATATTCATGAACATTTGTCTCAATGCGCAGGATAGAGCAGTTGATGAAAGTCATGCTCTCTAAATATAAAATAGCCCTCGCTACAAATCTGTAACGGGGGTATTTTTTAGAGGAGTCATTTCTCCTCTTGCTAATGTTTTGTTTATGTGCTTTTTATATCTGAATACATCAATCAGATAATCCCTCTCACTCTATCGTCAAATGCAGAAAGCGCAGCTTTCGCTCCTTCGCCCATAGAGATAATAATTTGCTTATAAGGAACCGTAGAAACATCTCCGGCTGCATAGATACCCGTCACATTCGTACGGCAATGTGCATCAATCATGATTTCGCCCGGACGGTTGGTTTCCACTATGTCGCGGAATACACTGCTATTCGCAGAAAGCCCAATTTGTACAAATACACCATCCAACTCAACCAAACGTTCCTCTTCCGTTTTGCGATCTTTGATGCGCAGGGCAGTCAGTTTATCACCATTTCCTATCACTTCCGTAGTCTGTGAACTTACAAACACTTCCACGTTCGGCAATGATTTAAGTCGATCTTGAAGTACACTGTCTGCTTTCAACTCATCCATAAATTCAAAAACAGTGACTTTGGAGCAGATACCAGCTAAGTCAATGGCTGCCTCAATGCCGGAATTTCCTCCACCTACTACTGCTACATGCTTTCCCTTATAAAACGGTCCATCACAATGAGGGCAGAAAGCAACACCACGACCGATATACTCCGCTTCTCCCGGAACATTCAGTTTACGCCAGCTTGCACCGGTTGCAATAATCAGTGCCGGAGCCAGGAATTTCTCCCCAACAGAGGTAATGATCTGCTTTTGTTTTCCAATCACTTCTACTTTTTCTACTTTACGATGCTCCAGCAAATCCACCGGATAACGCAACAAGTGTGTTTTCAGATTACCAGCAAGTTCATTTCCTGTCGTTTCCGGAACAGAAATTAGATTTTCAATACCCACCGTTTCTTTTACCTGTCCGCCAACACGCTCGGCCACGATAGCTACACGGAGTCCTTTACGGGCAGAATAAATAGCTGCCGATACTCCTGCAGGTCCTCCACCGGCTACAATCACATCATATTCTTTCACCTCTGCATTCGCTTTGATTTCGTCAATACCATATTGTTCTTCCAACTTGGCAAGCAATTCGCCAAATTCACCACGGCCTACATGAAGTAATTTTCCATCTGCAAAGACAGAGGGTACTCCTTGTATCTTCAGCGCATCTACTTCATCCTGATAAAGCGCACCGTCTACCATTTCATGCGCAATAGCCGGATTCAAAGTAGTCATTGCATTCAGAGCCTGCACTACGTCAGGGCAGTTCGTACAAGTCAACGAAACATAAGTGGTTAGATGTATCGGGCCTTTCAGTGCTTTCACACGGTTGCAAACGGCCTCATCGGGAAAGTTCTTTCCTTTGCCGTCCAGATTCAGGATAGCAAGCAGCAAAGAAGTAAATTCGTGTCCGTTCGGAATACCGCAGAAAGTAATTCCTGTGGCGTTACCATTCTTTAATAAAGTAAATTTCAGCCCATTTCCTTCACTCACCGAATAAGTGATATGATCGGAACAATCCGCTACATCTCCCAGCAGCTCCAATAATTCTGTTTTGTTTTCGTGGCTGGATGATACGGATATATCAAAAGTAAAATTTGCCTCCAGCCCAGCAAAAATACCCTTTAGTTGTTCTTTTAATGCAGATTCTAACATACCTTCTTTCCTTTCATTTTTTGAGAAAAAAGGCCAGTAGCGTCTCCCGTTACCGGCCTCCCATAATCACCATTATCAAGATCTATCAAATCTTACCTACCAGGTCGATGCTTGGCTTCAGGGTAGACTCACCCTTTTTCCATTTAGCCGGGCAAACTTCTCCGTCATGGCTGGCTACAAACTGTGCAGCTTCCACTTTACGAAGCAATTCACTTGCATCACGGCCAATATTGTTATCATTCAGTTCCACCACTTTAATCTTTCCTTCCGGATTGACAACGAATGTACCGCGATAAGCCATACCTTCTTCTTCGATATATACACCCAGTGCACGGCTCAAAGCGCCAGTCGGGTCTGCCAACATTGGGTATTGAATCTTGCGAATACTTTCAGAAGCATCATGCCAAGCTTTGTGCACGAAATGAGAGTCAGTACTTACCGAATAGATTTCTACACCCATCGCCTTGAACTGATCGTACTTTTCAGCCATATCCACCAATTCAGTAGGACATACAAAAGTAAAATCAGCAGGATAGAAGAAAAGAATTGCCCATTTACCTTTCAGGTCATTGTTGGTTACAGTCTTGAAAGCTCCGTTGTGAAAAGCCTGAACACTGAATTCAGGAAGTTGAGAATTTAAAATTGGTTCCATAATCTTTATTGCTTTTATTGTTATTAATTGGTTTGACTTATAACATCAGAAACAATCTTTTGTTTTTTGTTTCTGATGCAAAGATAAAGGCAGAAACCCCGCCTTTTCAAAAAAAGTCCAATCGAATATTTCTATGCGGCGATAGATGAAATTAATAAAAGCATTTTATAACTTTGCAAGCATAAACAAAAACCTGGAAAAGATATACGATCATGGAACATCCTCTTGCCCAATTCTTATATTGCCCTGAATGTGGTTCCTCTCATTTTGAGATCAACAACGAGAAATCTAAAAAATGTGCAGATTGCGGCTTTGTCTATTATTTCAATCCTTCTGCCGCCACAGTAGCACTCATCTTGAATGAGAAAAATGAACTGCTTGTCTGCCGACGTGCCAAAGAGCCAGCCAAAGGAACTCTCGACCTACCCGGCGGATTCATCGATATGAATGAAACAGGCGAAGAAGGCGTTGCACGCGAAGTGCTGGAAGAAACAGGGCTGAAAGTTAAAAAAGCCGTTTACCAGTTCACACTTCCCAATATTTATGTTTATTCAGGTTTTCCTGTACACACACTCGATATGTTTTTCCTCTGCACTGTAGAAAACATGAGCCATTTCTCTGCCATGGATGATGTAGCAGATGCTTTCTTCCTACCTCTCTCCGAAATTCATCCGGAAAAATTCGGGTTGGATTCTATCCGGCACGGACTTAGCTTGTTTCTAGCTCAATACCGCTAAAATAATTTCATCAGCCTGATATAATGAGAGTATTTTATCTATAGTTATGTCCCATTTTTAAGATATTCCTCCAAAGCATCAGATAAAAAAATAATGATCTGGAGAATAAAATGCATAAAAACATGCAACAGTATGCAAAATCACAGGCTAATACCGTATAAATTCAAGTCGAATATGCATCTTTTTCTATCAATAAAAGATTCGTTGGTTTAAAACCAAGGAGTTCTTCCTCACCGAGGAACGCTTCCTTTCTCACCGACGAAGCTGCTTTTGCTCGGTGAGGAAAACAAATAAGGGAAAATTAAGACAGTTTTTCTTCTATTTTATCACAAATATCGTAAAGGTTACAAACAACAAAATGCTAGTTTCTAGCCACATTTCAGTTTACATAACAAGTGAAAAAGAAGAAAAGCATTACAATTTAATCGACAAACATCTCCTATAACAAAAAGAAAGAATTTCGCATCTACAAATCTCTACGCTTTTTAATATTTTCCAATCCCTCCCCAGTAATTACGCCTTTTATTCCCGTTCAAATATTCTTTTTTTAAGATGAGCCATTTTTCAGTAGTCAATTGATGTATTTGTAAAATAGAAGTTCATCTCAACCAAATAGATCAAAGTAATTTATCACACAATCTTAAACAATCATATTATATTACTATAAATGAACAAAATACAACATATTGTATTATCTTTGTAACCACTATTAATTTAACGGCTATTAAATTAACCGCCATTAAGATAGCAATAATATGAAGTTCTACGACCGAAAGAAAGAAATGGCGATACTGTATGCAGCTAAAGAGCAATCACAAACGAGCGCTTGCTTTACTGTAATGACCGGACGCCGACGAATCGGAAAAACAGCTCTACTCTTAGAGTCTGTCAAAGAGTCATCTTTCGGCAATATATCTATCCCACATATAAATAGCTAAAAATATAACTATTTGTATGTGGGCCTCAGTCAAACTATAGATTCTTTCACAAATCAAATCTTAGGTTGCCAAAGATTGATACTGCATAATGCAGTAGAAACCATACATTTCAATGTACTTTTCTGAACACCAGACATCGAATCTATTTTTACAATTATTTGTTCGGTGAAAGAAATAGCGGAATCTTTATCTTCTAACAAAACGACAGCATCCATATACTCTTCTAAAAATTGATAATCCAATCTTGAATTTGAAAATCTATTCATAAAAATAGTTGTAACATCTGACATAGTTGAAGTACTGCTCAGACTATTCAACATTTGCATAATTTCCGCTCGCTGCAATAAAGACAAATTATCTTTATAACCCATAGCTTTAGTTTTCGCCTCTACTAAAGATAATAATGACGTATTAGAAATACTACTACCTGATTTTAGTGTAGGATTATCGCGGCACAATTCATATATAGCCTTGTTATGTGCATTTCCTAATTCTTGATAATCTCTTATTGAAGATGAATAAACTTGCCATTCTCCATTTATTTTCCATTGAATTCGTCCATCACCTCCACTAATTCCTGTTACTAATGAAGCTGATACAGAAACAAGTAAACTCTGACTAAAACTGAGTCCATTATCTCTTCCCCATCTATAGCCACCTCCATCAGCACTTCCAATCCGCTTAAACCAACCACCTAGGGTAGCCCAGAAGCCGCGTGTTTGCGGATTTAAAGGAATAGAAATATCAGGTTTAATATCACGAACGTATTGAATAAGTTCTTTCATTTGAACTTCTTCAACGCTTTCTGATTCCAGTCTATCAATCTCACTATTTGCACAAGAATACATAAAAAATATTGCGACTATGGCAAAAAAGAAGATAAAGTTTTTCATAATATTGCGTTTTTTATTAAATTTGCTATAAATATATAAAAAAAATAACATTATGGGAAAATATTTAGTCCTTTTTTATTTCATTTTATGCGTTTTTTCCGCTCATGCACAATATTGCCGTATTCAGAAAGGAATGACTGCTTATTATATAACTCAAGATTTAAAGAAAAACAAGACGTTAAAAGACACATCTTATATTGCGGATGTAGTCGATAAAGGGGATAGATTAATCATAAAAGAAGTATTTCATGGTGACCTGTATGATTCTCAAGCTGTAAAAGATGGTACTAACATTCAATTTCGTATTTACTATAAGAATCAAGGAATTACTGAATATATTATTTTGGATAGTAAATCTGAAAATGAATCAATGAAAAAATATATATATTCAAAGTATTCCCAGAATCAACTAAAAGAAGCGGAACATGAATATCAACAATATTCAAAATTCAGCCATTGTGAAGGACGAATTAGCATCCCTTTGAAAGAAAATGCCAATATAGGAGAAAAGATACCTCCATGCAGTTATTCTCAAAAAACAGGCATCATAAACATGAAAGCTTCTCTAAAAGGGAAGTATTTGGGAAGGGATAACATACATACCCCTTCAGGAAATTATGATTGCATTAAAATATACACAGAAAGCAAAGGAAAAATAATGTTTGTTTCCGAATCAGAGTATTCGATAGATTGGTATGCTAAAAATGTCGGATTAGTAAAATCAGAAACCGTTACAAAAAAAGGAAAAGTTTTATTATCGACTCTTTTATATGCCATTAAACAACAATAGGCTTATCACGCAACAAACAAATACCACAATATATCACTCCAAAAATAAGAAGCCTTATCAAATCATCGTCGTATATTTGTGGTGATTATTATTTAATGACCATTAAGTTAGCATTGATATGAAATCCGAGCCAGTATCTTTTTGCTCGAAAAGAAGAGCGAAACTTTACATAAAGAATTAAATGATTATAAAATAACTTTCAAAGGATTGTCTTTGAAAGATATATAGTACTTTTGCATAAACACCCGATTATGAAAAAAGAAATTACTAGACTCATTTATGCCGCCATCTGCTGCACGCCCATTATAGGATTTGCCCAGACAGGTGATAAGTTCACTTCGACTGACAACCTTTATAAAGAAGGGAAAGAACTTTTCCAGGAAAGAAATTATGCAGCTGCTCTGCCGGCATTGAAAGCATTTGTAAAACAAAAACCTGCAGCCAGCCTTCTTCAGGACGCAGAGTATATGCTGGTCAGTTCGGCTTACGAACTGAAAGACAAAAACCGCATCGAACTCCTCCGCAAATATCTCGACCGTTATCCTGATACTCCATACGCTAACCGCATTTATGCGCTGTTAGCCTCCTGCTATTTCTACGAAGGAAAATATGATGAAGCACTGGCACTCTTCAACTCTGCCGACCTTGATTTGCTAGGTAATGAAGAGCGGGACGACTGCACCTACCAACTGGCTACCTGTTATCTGAAAACCGATAATCTACGAGAAGCAGCCATCTGGTTTGAAACTTTGCGTGCCAACAGCCCCAAATACGCCAAAGATTGTGATTACTATCTTTCCTACATCCGCTATACACAAAAACGTTATAGTGAAGCATTGAAAGGTTTCCTTCCCTTACAGGACGACTCGAAGTACAAAGCACTCGTCCCTTATTACATAGCCGAAATTTATACGCAGCTCAAAAACTATGATAAGGCACAAATTGTAGCACAAAACTACCTGTCAGCCTACCCGAACAACGAGCACGCTGCAGAAATGTACCGTATTCTGGGAGATGCCTATTACCATTTCGGACAATATCATCAAGCCGTAGAAGCATTTAACAATTACCTGAATAAGGATCGCTCGGCTCCCCGCCGGGATGCCCTTTATATGCTGGGGCTCTCCTACTACCAAACAAAAGTCTACTCCAAAGCAGCCGAAACATTAGGTAAGGTGACAACTGACAACGATGCCCTTACCCAAAATGCATATCTCCACATGGGACTTTCTTATCTGCAACTGGCAGAAAAAAACAAAGCACGCATGGCTTTTGAACAAGCAGCCGCCTCCAATGCTAATATGCAAATCAAGGAACAGGCAGCTTACAATTACGCTCTTTGCCTGCACGAGACTTCTTTCTCCGCTTTCGGTGAATCAGTTACTGCCTTCGAGAAATTCCTGAATGAATTTCCGACTTCTCCATACGCTGAAAAAGTCAGCAGCTACCTGGTAGAAGTTTACATGAATACACGTAGCTACGATGCAGCTTTGAAATCAATCGACCGGATTGCCAAACCAAGCGCGCAAATATTGGAAGCCAAACAGAAGATACTGTTCCAATTAGGAACTCAATCTTTCGCTAACGCCGACTTCGAACAAGCTCTGAAATATCTGAACCAATCCATTGCCATCGGACAATACAATCGTCAGACCAAGGCAGACGCTTACTATTGGTGCGGAGAATCCTATTACCGTCTAAACCGAATGGTAGAAGCCGCACGTGATTTTAATGCTTATCTGCAACTCACCACCCAACCCAATAACGAAATGTATGCGCTTGCCAATTATAACTTAGGGTATATCGCTTTCCACCGGAAAGACTATACGCAAGCAAGCAATTACTTCCAAAAATACATTCAACTGGAGAAAGGTGAAAATGCAACCGCACTTGCCGATGCATACAATCGTATTGGTGACTGCCACCTGCATGTACGTAACTTTGAAGAAGCCAAACAGTATTATTCGCAAGCCGAACAGATGAATACTTCTTCCGGAGACTATTCTTTCTATCAGCTGGCTCTTGTATCCGGTCTGCAGAAAGACTATACCGGTAAGATAACCTTGCTGAACCGTCTGGTAGGAAAGTACCCTGCTTCTCCTTATGCCGTAAACGCTATTTACGAGAAAGGGCGTTCTTATGTTCTCATGGATAACAACAACCAAGCCATTACTTCTTTCAAAGAATTGCTTACTAAATATCCTGAAAGTCCGGTCAGCAGGAAAGCTGCCGCCGAAATCGGATTATTATATTACCAAAAAGGAGATTACAACCAAGCAATCGAAGCCTACAAACAGGTTATCGAAAAATATCCGGGCAGTGAAGAAGCACGCCTTGCCATGCGTGATTTGAAATCTATTTATGTGGATCTCAACCGCATCGACGAATTTGCTGCTTTAGCAAATGCCATGCCAGGACACATCCGTTTCGATGCTAACGAACAAGACTCGCTTACGTATGCCGCCGCAGAAAAGATTTATGCACGAGGCAGAATGGAAGAAGCCAAAACAAGCCTCAACAAATACCTGCAAACTTTCCCGGAAGGAGCCTTCAGCCTGAACGCACATTATTATCTCTGCCTGATCGGAAACGAGCAGAAGAATTATGATATGATTCTTCTCCATTCCGGTAAGTTGTTGGAATATCCAAACAATCCGTTTGCAGAAGAAGCACTGATCTTGCGTGCTGAAGTGCAATTCAACCAGCAAAATATGGCTGAAGCATTAGCTAGCTACAAAATGCTGAAAGAAAAAGCAACCAACGTAGAGCGCCGCCAACTTGCTGAAACGGGTATTCTGCGTTGCGCCTTCCTATTGCGAGATGACATAGAAACCATCCATGCAGCTACCGACCTGCTTGCAGAAGCCAAACTTAGTCCGGAGCTAAGAAATGAAGCTCTTTATTACCGTGCTAAAGCCTACACCAAGCAAAAGGCTGGCAAGAAAGCAATGGAAGACTATCGTGAACTGGCCAAAGACACACGTAACCCTTACGGTGCCGAAGCTAAATATCAGGTTGCACAATCCCTCTACGACGCAAAAGAATATGCCGCTGCAGAGAAAGAGTTGCTCAACTATATAGAACAGAGTACGCCACATGCTTATTGGCTAGCACGTAGTTTTGTCCTTCTATCCGACGTCTATCATGCTACGGGTAAAGATCTGGACGCACGCCAATATCTGCTAAGTCTGCAACAGAATTATCAAGGGAATGATGATATTGAAAGCATGATTGAAAGCAGACTTAGTAAATTGAAAGTTGAGAATTGAGAATAAAAAAATAGAAAAGTATGAAACGATCTCATTATATAATAGGAGGACTCGCATTGGCAATCTCAATGCCATCCTGCCTTCAAGCCCAAACCACCCAACCGAAGGATACAACAATGACCCGCACGGTCGTTGTGGAACAAGAATATAACCCGGACATTATGGACGCTTCGAAAGTAAACGTCCTGCCTAAAGTAGAAGAACCGACAGTGAACAAGAAAGAAGTAGAGTATGCTACAACATTCTTTCCGGCCACTTCCGTTCCGGCAGGCCTGATGCGCCCCTATACCGGAAAAGAAGTTCAACCCGGTACTACCCCGGGATATGTACGTGCCGGATATGGTAATTATGGCAATTTGGATATTCTTGCCAATTATCTATTCCGTCTGTCGCAGAAAGACAAATTGAATGTACGTTTCCAAATGGATGGAATGGATGGTAAGTTAACTCTTCCCTTCACAGATGGAGAAAAATGGAATGCATTTTATTATCGCACACGCGCAAATGTAGATTACACACACCAATTTAATAAACTGGACTTAAATATTGCCGGAAATTTCGGATTGAGCAACTTCAACTTCCAACCGGAAAGCGTAAACAGCAAGCAGAAATTCACATCCGGTGACTTCCATGCGGGCATTCATTTCACTGATGAGACTGCACCACTGCGTTTCAACGCAGAAACAAATCTGTTGATGTATGAACGTCAGCACAACATGTTCAATGAATCTGAAGCCAATACAGGTATCAAGGAAACAATCATACGCACTAAAGGCGATGTCACGGGAGCTATCGGCGACCAACAATTAATAACTATCGCTTTGGAAATGAACAATCTTCTCTACAACGGATATACAAAGAATGTTTCCACCGGAGATGAATACTTCAAAAACTACACAACGCTTCTTTTAAATCCATATTACGAACTGGATAATGATGACTGGAAATTGCATATCGGAGCCAATGTAGATTTATCTTTCGGATTTGATAAGTCTTTCCGTATTTCACCCGATATCACTGCACAGTATATTTTTTCTGATAGCTACATTGTTTATGCAAAAGCAACCGGCGGTAAGCAATTGAATGATTTCCGCAGATTAGAAAGTATCTGTCCTTACGGTGAACTGCCGGAGGCAAATACCACTGCCACTTTGGGATACGTACAACGTCCTTATGATACTTACGAGCAAATCAACGGTAGTATCGGATTCAAAGCAAGCCCTTATCCGGGACTTTGGTTCAACGTGTTCGGTGGTTATCAGAATCTAAAGAACGACTTATCTTATTTAGGTTTTGACCCAAGTAATATTCATTCAGGTTCTTATCTTTCTTTTGCTCAAGATAATACAGAAAATCTCTACCTTGGCGGTGAAATCAGTTACGATTACAAAGATATCCTCGGAATATCAGCTAAATATACTTACCGTAATTGGGACAGCAAAACAGAGGAATATCTGTTGGCTGTGAAACCAGTCAGTGAAATGTCTTTCAATGTACGTATTCATCCGATCTCTGCTCTTAACATAAATCTAGGTTATGATTACATCAGCCGGAAAGAAGTGAAAGAATATGCAAAAATGACCGCAATTAATGATTTGCATATCGGAGCCAGCTATAATGTATTCAAAGGAGTATCCGTTTATGCTCAAGTACATAACCTGCTGAACAAGAAATATCAATATTATTTAGGTTATCCTACGGAAGGATTCAATTTCTTAGGAGGATTGAGTTTCCGGTTCTAAATTAATGAAAGGGGCGTTTCCATTTCTGGATAACGCCCCTTCTCAAAAACTTAGGGATATTCCTAAAATAATAAAATTTAAGGCAACTAATTCATTGCGAGTTAGTTGCCTTTTTTGTATCTTTAAGC
>NZ_JAJKHN010000035.1:0-65931 GCF_020982715.1 Bacteroides sp. 1_1_30 | reverse complement strand
GGAGTAGTGGATGAGAAATTCTTCCTCTTTAGACTGGCTAAGATTTATGCATACCCCCAATGATTATCGGGTGAGCCAAAGAACAAGAGGTATATTCCCACGAATGAGATATACCTCTATACTTACTTTCCATCAAACAATTACATTAGTCTGTCTTTCAAAACCTGCGGAAGTTCGGGCATTGCACCGCTTTGCGTGCAGACATAAGCAGAAACTTCAACAGCAAGTTTGTGAGCTTCGGGAACCGGTTTTCCATTCAAAATGGAAGCACAGAAAGCAGCCGTAAAGGAATCACCTGCCCCCACCGTATCGGCAACCGGAACTCTCGGCGTCTCCTGGAAAGAGACAACACCCGGGGTAAACACATAACTGCCATTAATTCCGCAAGTCAGAATCAACATCTTCAGGTTGTATTTTGCCAACAGAATCCAACATTTATCCTGTAAGTCGATGCCGGGATATCCAAACATACGGCTGATGGTCACCAGTTCTTCGTCGTTTATCTTCAGAATGTTGCAACGGCGGAAAGATTCGCGCAATACCTCTTTGGTGTAGAAGTCCTGGCGGAGATTAATATCAAAGATTTTCAGTTGTCCGTCTATGTCGGGCATCGTATCCAGAAAACGGTTGATAGTGGCACGGCTCACTTCATTACGTTGAGCCAGGGAACCGAAGCAAACGGCACGCGTACTCAATGCCAAACGTTTCAGTTCATCCGTAAAAGGTATGTTATCCCATGCCACGCCTTCTTTGATTTCGTAACAAGGCACTCCCTCGTTATCCAGTGTCACCTGTACCGTACCGGTAGGATAATCCACTTGTTCAATCTGCGTTTTCAGTTTCTTTTCGTTGAATACGTTCAGAATCTCGTCTCCCAACTCATCTTTGCCCACGGCACTCACCACGCGACTGTCAAAACCAAACTGTGATACATGATAGGCAAAGTTTGCCGGAGCACCACCTATTTTCTTTCCTTCGGGCAACACATCCCAAAGTGCCTCGCCCATTCCTACGATTATATTATTCATGATCTACGGATTTTATTGTTTCCAAAGTTATAAAATTATTTTTTAATACGGAACGTATAGAACAAGAGATAAAGCACGCCCACTGTCATTACGGCTACTGCCCCACTCTGTCCCATGGCATCGGATGCTACTCCCATAGCCAACGGAAATACCGTGCCGCCGAACAGTCCCATAATCATCAGACCGGAAACTTCATTTTTCTTACCCGGCAGGTAAAGCAATGCCTGCGAGAAGACTACGGAGAACACATTGGAGTTACCGAAACCAATCAGACCGATGCATACATAAATCATTGTCTTGTCATGGAATATAAACAAACCTGCCATCGCTATCAGCATCATCACAACACTAATGCCGAAGAAAGACTTCGGTGACATCTTACGTAAAATGAAAGAACCGAGGAAGCAGCCTGCCGTACGAAAGATAAAATAAAGGCTTGTTGCAAAAGCCGCATCGTCGAGTCCCATGCCGAGACGTTCCATCAAAATCTTGGGGGCAGTGGTGTTTGTACCCACATCAATTCCAACGTGACACATGATACCGATAAAAGAAAGCAGGATAAACGGTTTGCCAAGCAAAGCGAGACATTGTCCGAAAGTAGACGGTTTGCCTTCTTCTTTTTCCTCTTTAATCTGTGTGACATTGAGCAACAGGATAGCAATAACGGCTACAATCATGTAAATCGGGAACAGGATGCGCCAGCCTAAATCGAAAGTCGGAATGGCTTGTGTCGCTCCCCACATGGCAATATAAGGAGCAAGGAAAGAGGCAATGGCTTTCACAAACTGCCCGAAAGTCAGGCTGCTTGCCAAACGGTCGCCACGTACGATGTTAGAAAGCAACGGATTCAGGGAAGTCTGCATCAACGCGTTTCCGATGCCCAGAAGGGAGAAAGAAATCAGCATCAGCATATAACTGTCTCCGAAAACCGGTAATAACAAAGAAGCAAAAGTCACAAGCAAACTAAGCAATACGGTTTTCTTCTGACCGATGCGGCTCATCAACATGCCTGTGGGCACGGAGAAGATGAGGAACCAGAAGAATACCAGTGAAGGGAAGATATTCGCCTGCGAGTCCGACAAACCGAGGTCTGCCTTTACATAATTGGAGGCAATGCCTACCAGGTCAACAAATCCCATGGCGAAGAAGCAAAGCATCACCGGGATTAGTTTGGAAAGGGAAGAGTTTTTACTGTTTTCCATTGTTTTTTTTTATCTAAATATGTTATCATCATTAGTTTATATCATAAATCTAGGCACGGATTAAGCGGATTACACGGCTTCTCGAATGATGGCTGTCAGATAGCAACCGTGTAATCCGCGTAATCCGTGCCTAATAATATAAAATTATATTTTGCATGAGTACTTATTCTATTTATATCATGCAGTTATATGATTCAATTTACAATCTGCTGTTAGTCGTGTGGGTACTACCGTTAGTTATCTGTTCGTCGCCTATATGAATTACGCTCTCCTTATTGCATCAATACCTCAAGCCTACGGTATCTTTATCTTAAACCTACGGCATAGTAACCTTGAAGCTACGGTATTACTAACTTACCACGGCCGTGGTAGGAATTCGTCATGGCTGTGGGAAGATCTTTCCACGGCCATGGTAGGAACTCGTCACGGCCGTGACGAATCAGTAATACCGTAGGTTTAACACAAGTATATCCCTACTATCCACCTACTATCCCTTAAGGAAAGACGTATTCATCCATAGGGAAACATACAAAGAGCGCATAGGGCGAACAAGAGATATTTATGGCTTCAACTTATGGACCACAAACGAATCTACTTTATAAGCTCCTCCTTTACTGTAAAAATCGATATGATTGTAAGGTTCCGAAGGGAATACCTGATTGGTCATCACAAAACGTCCACCATCTCCAAAGGCTTCCACACTGGATTTATCCACAAACAGACGGAGTTTCAATGCCTCTTTGCCGCCTTGTTCCTCGTTTCCACCTTGTTCAATTGCTGTCCAGGTCAACATCGGGAAATTCTCATTGAAGCTGACCTCTCCGCTCTTGCGACGATCCATTGAGAATTTCTTTTCTTTCATGTCATACTGCATATCCACTTCTTCGCCTTTGTCATTGTAGAGACGGAAGCCGATTACGTCTGCATGTTGATTTTCAATCGTCAGTTCTATTTCGTATGCACCGTCATTGCTGGGAATCATTTCTTTAATTGTGCGTGTTCCGTTTACTTTGAACGAGCGTTTCTTGGAAGCATCACGCAAAGCCAGCAGTTCGGGAGAGGGAGCTGATTGGAGGTAAGTCTCACCATCTACGGTAAACAGGCTCAAGTCGCGGGGAACGGAGTTCGGGCTACGGTATTGGGAGGTAGGAACATCGTTGGCGTATTGCCAGTTGCTCATCCATGCGATAGCGATGCGGCGGTTGTCGGGAGCATCACTCCAAGTCACGGTGGCATAATGGTCTTTTCCCCAGTCCATCCATTTGGTTTTGGAGGGTGATTCGTTTACAAACTCTTTTCCGTTGAAGGAGCCTACAAAATATTGAGTAGCACTTCCTCCGAAAGGACCTCCGGGATTCAAATTACAAAGCAGCACCCATTTCTTATCATTGGTACCTTCTACTGGAAGTTCAAACAAATCGGGACATTCCCAAACACCACCATGTGCACCTTGCCCTTCACCGAAACGACTTTCAAAGGTCCAATCTTTCAGATTAGGAGAAGAGAATATCTGCATCTCCTGCCCTACTGCTAATACCATGATCCAGCGTTTGGTGCTTTCATACCAAAATACTTTCGGGTCGCGGAAGTCACGCGCTTCGGACGTCAGTACCGGATTATTCTCATATTTGGTGAAAGTACGTCCGTTGTCAGTACTGTAAGCAATGCTTTGTACTTGTCGGTCACTGTTTTGTGTATAGATGGCGATAATGGCACCTGCACCAAAACCAGCTGTATTATCAAAATCGACAACTGCCGAGCCACTGAAAATTGTCCCCAATGCATCGGGAGCAATAGCTACAGGAAGATGTTTCCAGTTTACAAGATCTTGGCTGATAGCATGTCCCCAACTCATATTTCCCCATTTGGAACCATAAGGATTGTATTGATAGAAAAGGTGGTATTCACCGTCTTTATATACCATTCCATTAGGATCATTCATCCACCCATAAAGAGGTGAGAAATGATAAGTAGGACGGAACTTTTCACGGTTGCCCGTATCGAACGTGTCGGACAATTTCATTTCCTTGCAACAAACAGCAGAAAGTTTCCCCCGTATAGGATCATTCGAGCCTAATTTAAATTTCAACAGTATGTTTTTACCAGCATAAGCCGAAAGATCCAGCGGAACAAAATAGTCCACTCTGTTCACTGCCAGACGAACATCCGCAACATTCACCTCTTTATTATTAACGATCATGCTGACACGTACATCAGGCATTACCTCCTCTACAGGTAAAAGCAAATAACGTTGATTTGTATTTATCTGTACCAGGCAATGTCCTTCACCCAAATCTTTTATTAATAAGGAAGAAGTATCGGCCGAAGCATCCAAAAATGAGAAAATCATCATAACCAGAATAGTCAAAAAGGTCTGTACTTGTTTAAACGAGAATAATACATTCATGTCAGATGGTATTAGAGTTAATTATTAATATTCAATGTCTTCTATTTGTCACCATGCAAAGATAGGTGCAACGGATAGTTACACCTATCACTTTTGTTTCAAAAGATAAAAAAAATGTTACCGATCTATTTCTTAGCGCTTAGATAATGTAATATATTCTTCGTCATGAGCACAATATTATCTTGATAAACGTTTATATTACTATTCTGATTCCATTCGTAAGCAGCCAGACCGAGAGCTATACATGTACCTTGATATTCCGCTGTCGGAGCAAACTCTACCATTCCGGCACAACAATAATCCGTTACGTGTCCCCAAGTCGCCAAAACGGTAGCTTTATTTTCTTCTTCAAACGCTTTCACCACATTTCCTGCATTGGGATAAAGAGCGGGGAAGCCATAAGAATTCAAGTCCCACATACAGTTATGGTCTTCACGCCGTCCAGGCCCGATCAACGGGAATGTTTCATGGGGGAATTGGGAAGAAGTAACCATACCAGCAAAAACCGGATGAGCCCGATGATCATACTCCATTCCGATATTGGCATTAATTGTCCAAATGTCTGCCCCATCTCCTCCTTCACCATCTGCAAATATTCCTGGTAGCCGTTCGGTACGTCCAAATGGTACAACCAATTGAGTCGCATGATTGCTTAAGAACAGATTTCCGCCATTCTTATAATAAGTAGCCAACGCGGCAATTGCATCAGCAGACAAAGGTAATTTATCCCATCCTGCTCCAATGCCGACACGGTCTATATGTACCCAAATAACATCATAAGCAGAAAGGTCCTCATCAGTCAATGTAGCGGAAGTAATGACTTTACCATTTACAAATTGCTTCTTGAACCACGCATAGGAAGCTTTTTCATCATCATCTTCTATCTCTTCGGGAGTATCATACGTTATCACGTAAGCTGCATTTGTCAAATCCTGCGCTTCGGAAGGTTTCACCTTTATATTTTCTTCCGTCACTCCACAATCTATCACTTCGGACGACTCGCTGATATAAAATACCTGATTGCTGCTCGTATTCTCTATCGTGAAACTTGCGAAACGATTATTTTCACCTTCCGCAGCATTTACAGTCACAGGGTTTTCTATATTGTCACTCCAAGACACCTGAATGGTGTTCGATGTGAAATGATTATATTCGCCTTTCACATGAATCACGCCATAGTCTGCTTCTTTGCCATTGAGTTGATTTTCGCTTCTGTTTACAGTGAACAAGTTATCGCTTATCAGATTGTTTTGTCCGCTTATATCAAAGAAAGTCATTTTGTTTCCTGTAAATTCATTATCCGAGATATTCACCCGGTTACAACCTATAAAATTAGCACAGCGATCATCATTTGCCGTTAGTTTGTTGTGAGAAAATATCAGATTACTTTCTCCGGAAATACGTGCCGTTACACCGCCCTGTGTTGAGCCGAATACAGAATTGGTTACCATATTCTGTATGCCACCATTCATATCAATGCCATTCACTACATCGGTTGCATCTATCCGAGCTAATGTTATGGCGTCACACCCTTGGAGTTTAATGCCCTGGTACATATTTTCCATTTTAATATTGAAGAAGTGCAGGCGGTCATTATCATGTTCTACATAAATTCCGGTTCCCTGATGGTCCCCCTTCCCCACAAGCGTAAGTCCGTTTACCTCCACACCGCTAATGCGGTTTTTGCGTCCGTCTATATCGGCAACAGGGGCAACGTGTAACGCATATTCGGCATTTCCAAGCACCAGACGACTTTCCCGCGTATCGGCAGCAGCAGTAACCGCTTCATCGTTCACACCTTTCAATGTTACGAAATTACGCGTAAGTTGAATGGGACTATCCAAACGAAAAGTACCTTCGGGAATAAGTATCGTTCCTCCCTCGGGCGGAAGATCGGCTATAATAGCATTTATAAGATCAGCACAATCAGTGGACCCATCGGTTGGAAGTCCGAATTGGGTTATGTCTATAATCTTCTGACCGTTACATTCATCACAGAGAGTATAGGTATCGTCATTGCTGCAAGATGTGCCCAACATCAGGAGCATTCCGCTTATTAAGAATTTATTTATCTTCATGGTGTTACTATATTAATAATGGTGTATGTTGAGGAGGTTATTCTACTATGCTCACCTTATCAGATGATACACAATTAGAAACTTCAGTTCCTGAGTTCACCAGGAATACCCGATAACTCTCCAAATTATCTATAAAGCAGTTTTTGAACACATTTCCTGTTCCTTGAGTAGCATTTACGGCCACAGCATCAGTATAAGCCCATTCACATGACAAACTGTTGGATACAAACATATTGTTGTTACCCTTTACATTGATTATGCCAAAGTCATCACCATGGTCGAGCATCTGATTTTGAAGAGCTCCGGTAAGCCAAAAAATATTCTTATTTACCCGATTATCATTACCACTCAACACGAGAATACCATTGTAGTAGCTTTTGAAATTATTACCTTCAACAATACAGTTATTACAACCATCAAGCACTAAATTTTCACGCCCGTCAGGATAGACCTGATTATTAACAAACGAAAGTTTGTTCACTCCCTGCGCCTTACAGGTTATGCCAGTGGGCTGAGCACCCAGTTGGCAATTCTTGATATTAATATTCTCGCCACCAATCAGCACCATACTATTGGGAAGCTCACATACCCAGCAATTGATTATCTGCATGTTTTTCGCTTGTTCTATCTTGACGCCTGTATGCAAATTTATACCAATAATATTAGAAAGCATTCCATCATCACTCGTACCGGCAAAGTGTATGCCGATGTTCTTAGCTTCCGTACCACCGGACACCATCAGGTTCATAATCTTTACACCCTTCACGCCTGTCTCTACTTTTATAGCAGCTTCGGCATTACGCGCCACCAATTTACTTCCGCCACCAGGACCCAACAACTCATTTATTCCATTCACATCAATATTGCTACGCATACCGGGATTCAACCCTTTGAATGTCACATTGTGCTTATTAATCACAATGGGAGCGTCGAGCACAAAATCACCTTCAGGAATAACCACTACTCCCCCTTCGGAAGGCAAGGAAGCAATAGCACTATTAATGGCTTTCGAACAATCCGTCTTTCCATCGCCAACAGCTCCGAATGTGGTAACATCGCCTTCGATTTCAGTATGAGTGCCATAACACAACAGATTATCATCACTATCGCAAGCCGTGAACAAACACAGACAGAAAGTGCTAAGCAAATATCTTTTTATTTTCATCATATTTATATTTAAGGAATTTATACTAGTTAAACTTACCATATCCGGGATTCTGCACATAATTGCCTTCAGAGAAGTTATATTGTGCATTGGGAATAGGCAAATATTCATCTCTACCACGAACAAAGCGAGCACCACGATAATAAACGCGCTTATTCTGCTCCACACTAATGTAACTGTTCATGGTTTCCGCAGCAATCCCCCAACGTACCAAGTCGAAGAAACGGTCACCTTCCATAGCAAACTCCATACGGCGTTCCCAACGTAATGCCTTGCGGGCAAAGTCCTGACTCCAGCCCTCAGCAGGATATTCGCCTATCAGATAATTAGCTGCATCCTGTTCGGAATGTTTAAAGTCTTTTACATAAGGACTATTTTTGGCACGCAGACGAATACGGTTAATAATTTTGCGAGCCTCTTCCAGTCCGGTAGCTTCGCCAATCTCTATCAAGGCTTCAGCCTTCCATAACAATACATCAGCATAGCGAATTATCTGCCAGTTGAGATGAGAAGCTCCCCAAGGCCAACCTTGGAACATATCTTCACTTTCAGGCGAGATGTAGAAGCGCTTTGTACAATTAAAGCCATATTCACCGCTGTTACGTATCCAGTTTGCTTTACAAGGCTCAACGGTATATGTTTTCCAAGTGATACCAGGACGACCGGTAACGAAATCCAAACGAGGATCCACAGTTGCATCAATGTTGGTGAGCTCACTTCCTTCGTATATTCCATAGTCATCGGCGTTGAAAGTATCAAACAAAGGCAATCCATAGTTATCTGTCTTATAGGCATTGATCAAGTTCTGACTGGGTAAGAAAAATCCGTCGCCACCATAAGGACCTTTAGGAGCATTCAACAGATTACTCCAGTTTATATTCCCGGCACCATCGGTTTCATCATCCATCGAATATTGTACAGCAAACACAGACTCTACCCCATTTTCATATTCCAATTGATCAAGTTTCTGAAAATCGTTCAAAAGAGTATATGCCTTTCCTTGCGCACCTACTTTGTCGCAAAGAGTCACCACTTCAGCTAACAATTGTTTATCAATAGCAACCACTTGGTTATTATCATCTTGTCGGTAAGCCTGATAAAGTCTAGCTTTGGCAGCATAAGCATAAGCAATGTTCTTAGTGACACGCCCTACTTGAGATTGAGTATCAGGCAAATCGTTAGCAGCATCAAGAAATTCTTGTGCTATTTTACCCAGAAGTTCTTCACGGGTAAACTGATTGTTGGGAATGTACTTATAGTCATCATTTTCCACATTCTCATCAAAATAAGGTACTTGCTTGAAAAGGCGAACCAGTTCAAAGAAGAAGTGTGCACGAATCACTTTCATTTCGGCTTTACGACTTTTAATCATCGGCAAAGCGTTCTCATCAAGCGTATTCATTACCCGCAATGCGCTGTTACAACGTTGCAAGCAACAATAAAGTTGAAACCATTTTTCGTCGGCATTGCCCCATGTAGCATCTATTTTAAAGGTTTCAAGCAGCGTACAAAAGTCTCCATCATTTACACCGCCACCACCTTTGTAGGCATTATCCGAACGTACTTCACCATACGTCCAATTGGTCATCGGCACCCAGTGCATATCACGATTAGGACCTTTCAATCCTGCATAAGCTGAAGTAACCAAAAGCTCTACACCATCGGCCGATGATAACAAATCGTCATTGAGTGTACCCTGAGGTTTAATATCTAGAAAACGACTCTCATCGCAACTTGCCAATAGTGCCATCACACCTACTGCAAAGATATATTTCAATTTCATAATGTTCTGTATTTAGGATAAAAATTAAAAACCAAGTGATAGACCGAATGTATAGGTACGAGGTTGGGGATATGGATAGCCCAATCCTTCCGGGTCGGCACCCGTATAATTAGTCAGCGTAAAAACGTTCTGTGCTTGCAGATACAAACGCAAATTGGAAAGATGCGCTTTCTTAATCCACTTATCCGGGAAAGTATAACCCACAGTTAAAGTTTTCAACTTCACATAAGAACCATCTTCAATAAAGAAAGTGGAACTGCGTGTTTCTACATTATTATCAACCACAGTCAATGCAGGGATATCACAATTATAAACTCCGGTTTGCTCATAAGCATTCCAAGCATGCATTGCATCCATCAAACGTACAGAGTGATTACCTGTCCAACCTTGAAAAAGGTCGGTATAAAACTTGGAATTGTTCCATGCATCGCGAATCATACCATTGAAGAATACAGAAAGGTCAAATCCTTTGTAAGATGCACCGATGTTCAAACCACCAATAAATCTAGGTTGGTCACTCCCTTGCCAATCCATATCAGCAGTATTGATAATGTTATCACCGTTAAGGTCTTTGTAGCGAATACGCCCTACGCCGGGAGCACCAATCTGTACATCATATTTGCTTAGGTATTCATATACCTCCTGTTTTGTTTTGAATACACCATCAGCTTTATAGGACATCCATGATCCGTAAGGTTGACCTACAATAGTTTTGTCCACACCATTACCACCTCCCCAAGTATATTTGATTACATCCGGAAGTTCGGTAATTTCATTTTTATAATAGGAAAGGTTGAACGAAATATCATACTTGAAATCCTTTATTTCATCTCGCCAAGTAAAGGTTGCTTCCACACCGCTATTATCCATACTGGCAGCATTGTACCATTTATATCCACCTTCACCGATCACTCCTATATAAGGTTTCTGGATTAACATACCAGTAGTCTTTTTTTGAAAATAATCCAGTGTCAGTCCCAAACGGTTGTCAAAGAAAGCAGCATCAATACCAAAGTTCAGTTGTTTGGTCTCTTCCCATTTCAGGTCGTTGTTACCCGAACGGTCTTTCTGTACTCCGGGCAATACCGTTGTACCATCCCCATTGAAATTGTATGAGCCATTGGACATGTTAGTGTAATAGAGGTTGTAAGTAGCATTGTTATCAATCTGATCATTACCATTTATCCCCCACGATGCACGCAATTTAAGATCTGAAAGCCAGTTTTGCGTACATTCCATAAATTTTTCACGCGATACTCTCCAACCGGCAGATACTGAAGGAAAGATAGCAGAATTATTCCCTTTACCGAAACGTGAAGAAGCATCACGACGCACTGTTCCTGATATAAGGTATTTATCATCAAACGCATAGTTCACCTTACCAAAGTAAGAGACCATAGCATAGGTAGAAGCATTGTTACTCACACTTTTTCCTTCAGTTACAGTGTCTAAGTAACGATAATCGAGATCTTCTATCACCAATCCGCGACCATATCCCTGTAAATGTTCACCATTCTCTTTCTTAGCTTCAGTTCCTATCACTGCACTGATATTGTTCTTCCCAAGGTCTATGCTATAATTGGCAGTGTTCGACCATACCCATTGCACGCTATTATCTTGTCGTACGGTCAGTTCATTTACATCTACCTTACGATCGGCTTCACTCCATTTGGGGACGAAAGTTGAGTTGAAACCGGTAGTATAGTTCAAACCAAATTGACTCTTCAACACTAGATTTTTAATGGGTTCCACTTCCAAATAAACATTGCCAAAGATACGCCAACTTTTGTGACGATTATTGGCTTCATTGTCTGTCAAGCGAATGGCATTCGGCTTATCCCCCAATATATCCACATAGCCACCGGCATACCCTCCATTTTCATCATACACAGGAATGGCCGGATGCTGGGCAATAACCAATTCTTCTATACCGGCAGGATTAAGATGCTCCAACCAGTGATTCACCGAAATACTTTCACCCACACGCACTTTACCATCTACAAAGCGAAAATTAGAGGCTAAACGCGAATTAAAACGTTCGTAGTCTGTATTACGGCAAAGACCATCCTGATTCATATAATTTAAGGTAAGAGCCACATTCCCATCCTTAAACCCTTTAGAAAGAGAAAGATTATAATTTTGCATTAAAGCCGTACCAAATATTTCCTTTGCCCAATCAGTGTTGCCCGACTTTATTTTCACTCCATTCTGGTCAAAATAATATTCTTGCAGTTGGGCCTTTTCTCCATTTCCATATACTACACTATTGGGATTGGTTCCAAAAGTATTTTTATAAGCCTGCCAATACACATCACCCCATTGGTAAGCGTCAAGCATATCAATACCACCAGTAAAAGTCTGGGCAGTGAGCGACATATCAAAACTTACTTTTACATCGCCTTCCTTAGCACGTTTTGTGGTGATAATAATGACACCATTGGCAGCTTGCGCACCATAAATGGCAGCCGAAGCTGCATCTTTCAACACCTGAATGGATTCAACATCATTGGATGAGATAATAGAAGCCACATTATCATGTGTCTGAACACCGTCTATTACATAAAGAGGAGAAGAATTGTTGATGGTAGTAATACCACGTAACTTAGTATCTGTGTTACCACCTCCGGGTTTACCATCAGTTGTTACGTTCATACCGGCTACACGTCCCTGCAAACCTGACATCACATTACCAGTAGGTATGTCAGCCACCTCTTTCATCTTCACTACAGCTACCGAACCTGTCAGACTGGCTTTCTTTTCAGCCATATAACCTGTCACAACCACTTCGTCAATCATCTTAGCATCCTCTTCCATCACTATCTTCAATGAAGGTTTAGCGGCAATAATTACTTCTTTATATCCTATATAAGAAATTGCCAATAATGCATTCGTTGGTACACTAAGAGTAAAGTTACCATCCAAATCTGTGATAGTTCCAGTTGATTTAGAATCATTTTGCACTACGGAAGCACCAATAATTGGTTGACCATCAGTCTTTGAAGTAACGTTTCCTTTCACTGTTATGTTTTGCCCCCAAAGGACTGACATGAAAGTAAACAGGAAACAAACGCTACAAAGAAGTTTTTTGTTCTTCATAATACTAAGCATTAGTTTGATGTTATTAAATTAAAAGTACGAATTTTACTAAATCGATGATGCAAATTACGGTTGATTTATATCAAACGACTGAAAAAAATGTTTCAAAGGCTATAACATTTGTTGCATAGAACGCTATTTTATAGGGTTTTATACATTATTCTTCGAAATAGAAGAATTATAGAATATCTATTCTCCAGTAAGTATGGAAAATATTACCTTTGCAGGTGATAAGAACTTAAAAAATGGAGTTAACTACTGGTTGTAGTCAACTGAAAAAATCAACGATATGAAAACAATCTCCAACAAACAACTCACGATTCAAGTATCTCCTCACGGAGCTGAACTCTGCAGCATCGTCGCCAATGGAAAAGAATATCTGTGGCAAGCCGATCCTGCTTTTTGGAAGCGACACTCTCCTGTCCTATTCCCGATTGTAGGGAGCGTATGGGAAAATGAGTATCGGAATGAAGGGATTCCTTATACGCTTACTCAACATGGTTTTGCCCGTGACATGGAATTTACTCTTATTTCTGAAAAAGAGGATGAAGTACGTTACCGCCTTGTCAGCAATGAAGAAACTTTGCATAAATACCCTTTTTCATTCTGTCTGGAAATAGGCTATCGCATCCAGGGAAAGAAAATTGAGGTTATGTGGGAAGTAAAGAATAGCGGTGAAAAGGATATGTATTTTCAGATTGGGGCACATCCAGCTTTCTATTGGCCGGAGTTCGATGCAAGCAATTCTGAAAGAGGGTTCTTCGGATTTGACAAGGAAAACGGTTTGAAATATATTCTCATTTCAGAAAAGGGATGCGCTGATCCTTCCACAGAATATTCTTTAGAGTTGACAGACGGATTATTACCACTGGACACGCATACTTTTGATAAAGATGCTTTGATACTGGAAAATGAACAGGTCCGTAAAGTTACCTTATATAATAAAGAGAAACAGGCTTATCTTAGTTTACATTTTAACGCTCCGGTAGTCGGTCTTTGGTCTCCACCTGCAAAGAATGCTCCTTTCGTCTGCATCGAACCTTGGTACGGACGTTGCGACCGCGCACATTATACTGGTGAATATAAAGATAAGGACTGGATGCAGCACTTACAACCGGAAGAGATATTCCAAGGAGGATATACAATTGAAATTGATGAATAATTGATGAATAAAAAGTAGCTGCCGGATTTCACATCTGACAGCTACTAAATACCTAATTCTAATCTACAAAACCTAACTTATAAATCTAACCTATGAATCCTTAAAAAGCAATCAATACTTGTTGCTTTTACTGAATCTATGCAAACATCTATTGTGTAACTTCTATTTCTATTATAAACCCAACCGATACGCATTGAATGAATCTACTTGAAATGAACCTCCTTTGCTATAAAAACACATACGGTTGTATGGTTCCGATGGAAAGATAAGATTAGTCATTGCTACCTTTCCTCCATTCAGGAATATTTCTACAGAACATTTATCAACAAAGACATCCAACGTATATTTATTCTCTTTCTTTATCGGTGCCCAGGTAGCTAATGCGAAATCATCTATATAATTGATGGAAGTCGTCTTTCTGCGGTCGTGAACCTCTATTTCATGAGGTACACTCTTCTTTCCGAAATCCACGATACCACTTTTCGTCCGGTCCATAACCAATCTCTTTTCCGGAAGATTGAAGTAGATATCCACCTTTTCCCCTTTATCATTAAAGAGGCTGAATCCCATTATCTCCGCTTCTCCGGCGGTAATTTCCAATGCCAGTTCATAAGCACCATCATTATCAGCCAATAAAGAATCAATATGATAATCATTGGCAACCGTAAATGCCGGAATCTCTTTCTTTTCTTTTCGCAGAGTCTTTATCTCCAGTACCGGAGCTGCTGAAAGATAAATTTCACCGTCTTGTGTATAAAGGCTTAACTCACGCGGCAAAGCGTTAGCACTACGAAATTGCTTTGTCGGGACAATATTACAATATTGCCAGTTACTCATCCAAGGAACAGCAATCGTCCGTTCTCCAGTGTTTGAGAAACAAACGGTAGCATAGTGATCTTTGCCCCAATCCAACCATTTCGTGACATTCGACTGACTATCACAACTGAATTTCTTTCCATCAAAGTCTCCTGTAAAGTATTGAGTGGCACTTCCTCCAAAATAACATCCTGGATTGACGTTCACTATCAATGCCCATTTCTTACGGTTCAGATCTCCATCTACCGGAAGTTCCACCATGTCCGGACATTCAAATTGACAAGGTTGCACTCCGTATCCTTCTCCGAAGCTGCTCATATAGTTCCAGTCCTTCAGATTCTTAGAGTCATAGAAACGCATTTCTTTATCGGCGGAGACAATCATCACCCATTTATCTTCCGGTTCATACCGGAACACTTTTGGGTCACGGAAATCTCTCAAACCATCAGCAGGGCACAAGATGGGGTTCTTCTCATATTTAATAAATGTCCGTCCATTATCCTTGCTAAAAGCAAGACATTGGACCTGCCCGTTTTTGTCACTGGCAGAAGTATAAAAAACCAGGATGCTCTCTACTCCATACCCCGCTACATTCTCCTGATCGACAATAGAGCTGCCGGAAAAGATATGTCCCAATGTATCACGGGCAATAGCTGGGGCCAAATGTTCCCAATGTACAAGGTCCTTACTGACAGAATGTCCCCAATGCATATTTCCCCATTTAGAACCGTAAGGGTTATATTGAAAATACAAATGATATTCTCCATCTTTATACACCAATCCGTTGGCATCATTCATCCAGCCATAGAGAGGAGTATGATGGTAAACAGGGCGGAACTTTTCCGTATTGGCTGTATCAAAAGTATCAGATAGCTTGATTTCTTTCCAGCAAAGTGCATCCTTTGATTTATTACGAACACGGACGGTGGCAGCCTTCGCTCCGGCAGGCAAAGCAAAGGGAACAAAATAGTCCACTTGAGTCTGTGCCAGACGAATATCCATATCGGTATCCGCAGCCTCTCCGGTATCAAGCAGAACCTGACTTTCCGCAGCTTCCTCTTCTATAGGAAGCAATATATAATTAGTCGGATTGGTAATGTGGATGACAGTCAGGCTATCCCCTTTCTGTTCCAAGGTCAACTTGCTTTTAGTGGTGTGGCAATAAGTCAGTCCGTAAGAGACTGCCAATGCAAGTATTGCACCTTTACATAGTTTCATCCAAGGGTTTGTTTTCATGGCAACAAAGTATTCCTAGTTTATACAAGCTTTTAATCCAAAATAGACGAAGGCAAAGATAGGGGGTATCTTCGCCTTCGCCTATAAACTTTGTTTCAAAGGGTATCAAATTTGATACAAATCCTAAGAATTTTCTTTTATCATCCAAGAATAAAGACCTGTAACCTCTTTGTTTTCCTGAATTTATTTTTCTACTTTTGAAGCCAATCTTTATTCTTCTACTTATGCCAGCAAATAGAAATGCCTTAATCCGTTATAAAACAATTGATAACTGTCTGCGTAATCCTTATCGACGCTGGACGTTGGAAGATTTGGTAGATGCTTGCTCGGATGCCCTTTATGAATACGAAGGCATCGATAAAGGCATAAGCAAACGTACGGTACAAATGGATATACAGATGATGCGCAGCGAGAAGCTGGGTTATAACGCTCCGATTGTGGTGTACGAAAATAAATACTATAAATACGAAGATCCGGAATACAGCATTACACAAACTCCGCTGAACGAACAAGACCTGAAAACGATGTCGGAAGCAGTGGAAGTGTTGAGGCAGTTTAAAGGCTTCTCCTATTTTACGGAAATGAGCGATATTATCAACCGCCTGGAAGATCACGTTGCTTCTGCCCGGATGAAAACCACTCCTGTCATTGACTTTGAAAAGAATGAATCATTGAAAGGACTGGATTATCTGGATACGATCTATCACGCGATTGT
Organism: Bacteroides sp. 1_1_30; assembly: GCF_020982715.1. Taxonomy (NCBI): domain Bacteria; kingdom Pseudomonadati; phylum Bacteroidota; class Bacteroidia; order Bacteroidales; family Bacteroidaceae; genus Bacteroides; species Bacteroides sp. 1_1_30. The sequence goes on along the minus strand of NZ_JAJKHN010000035.1, from coordinate 49,243 downwards.
AAACGAGCATCCGATACAGCTCAAATATCGTTCGTTCAAGGCACGTTCGGCCAACAGCTTTATTTTTTATCCTTATCTATTAAAAGAGTATCGCAACCGATGGTTCGTTTATGGTGTCAGAGGAAACGGACGGATCTTGCAAAATTTAGCTTTGGACAGAATACAATCATTGGAGGTTCTGCCACAAGAACATTACATAAAAAATACGTTCTTCGATCCGAACACGTTCTTCGATGATCTGGTAGGAGTCACTAAAAACACTGGAAGTGTAGCGGAGAAAGTCGGTTTCAAGGTAGCGGCTGCCGAAGCACCTTACATCATAACCAAGCCTATACACCGCAGCCAGCAAGTGGTGGAAAGATTAGCTGACGGAAGTGTCATACTGGAAATTGAAGTCGTCATCAACCATGAGTTAGAACGAGTATTCTTCGGATATGCCGAGGGAATACAAGTTCTTTATCCGAAGACTCTGGTAGAATTGATGGGTAGGAAACTAAAAAAGGCTGCTGAACAATATACCCATTCGAAATGAAAAGGGAACACGCCCAATTATCCTATCTGACATTCAAGAAAAACAAAAAAGCATGGAGAGCCTGTCTATTGTTCAACTATGGAAACTTTATTCTTCAAGTAAGGCTCTCGCACATTCGTACCCTTCCTGATAAAACTCTGTCAGCTTTTGCACATCTTTCTCGATGCGGTCTACGGCTACAGGTTTTAACGGGCGAATAACAATAATCTGTCCTTCATCCTCCATGCGCTCTACCATTTCCAACTGCTCATTATAAACAGCACACCGCCGACTTAACGCTTCGCGCAACTTCGGATATTTCCGATATACAAATGAAGGGATACGAATGTCTTTCGAATCTTTCCGATACCCTCGGTTACGGGTGAGTACCACAACATTTCTCGTGCAGCCATCCGTAATGGCTCTTTGCAAAGGAATGGAATCTACAATTCCTCCGTCGAGCATGGGAACCCCGTCTACATAAGTAATAGGACATACAAAAGGGAGACTGCTGGATGCGCGGACAATATCAATCACCCTGCGACTGTCTTTTTTCTCTTCGAAATAGTTGGCTTCTCCCGTGATGCAATTCGTAGTCACCATCACAAAACGTTCCGGTGAAGCAAAATATGTTTCATAATCGTAAGGAAGAATATGTTCGGGGAATTCATTGAATAACAGATCAAAGTCCAGTATATTACGCTTTTTGAGCAAATGTTTCAGACCGATATAATCATACTTCTCCAACAAGTCAATGTTGCTGTACTTGGCACGTCCCCGTTGCCGTGATGCATACGACAACCCGTTGCACGCACCGGCAGACACTCCTATCGCATAGGGAAACCGGATATCGTGATCCATAAAATAATCAAGCACACCGCAGGTGAATACTCCACGCATTCCCCCGCCTTCCAACACTAATCCCGTAGATTCATCAATTTTCAAGTCCTTCATTTTTATCTCCCGTATTCTTATTCCGGCGGATTACCAGCAAAGATGACAATTCACGCATCACAGCCTCATCCTCGGATAATTTCGTATAAGAAAGATGGCTCATTATCAATAACCCGTCTTTCTCTTCAGTCACTAAATCTTCTACTCCCGCAAACCACACTATCATCGTTTGTTCCGGATAACGCACCTGCAAATCGTCAATGCGTCCACGGAACTCTTCATCGTCCGTATCAAAAAGGAAAAGACGTACCGAGTGTCCGTTCTGCAACATCTTATCCAAATAGGAAAAAAGAAACAGATCAATCATTCCGCCGAATACGAAACTGACCGTCGTGCCTTCCCGATACTGACGATTGACAAATACGGCCACCGGACACTTCACCTGCTCCATAATCTCATCAATCTTATCCCGGAAGAGCGTTAACCATAAAATTGCTCCCGGAGTTCCCGGCATATCCGAACGATAATGACTCCCGGCTCCCAAAAGCAGCATATCAGGATGTTCGTTACGGACAAAGTGGATGATTTCCTGTACAAGTTTGTCTGTCACCCGATAATGGTTATCTACCTGGATATTCAATTTCGCTGCCTGTTGATTGAGCAAAGCAAAACTCTCGCTGGCATAATGTTCGGCATTCAACGGATTCAGATCCGTGCCCACCGTATAGTGTGCTGCAATCAAATGATTTTTCTTCAACTGCTTCCCAAATAACAAATCATAAATGGAAAGCAACACACGCCCGGATTCCGGACGCCCGAAACAAAATATCAATTTGTGCTTCAAAGATAATTTTTCTTCCCGACGTACGAAAATATGTTCCACCAAATGAAGCAAAGGAGTAGTCATAAAGGTCGTAACTAGCGCCATAATGACCAAAATTACAAATATAGAAGGAGGAAGAACTCCCATTTCATAACCGATATTCAAAGCGACAAGCTCCATTAATCCCCGTGTATTCATCAATGTCCCTATCGTCAGACTATCCTTCCACGACTCACCCACCAAACGGGCGGCAATGGCACATCCACCCAGTTTGCCGACAACAGCAACCGTCACCAACAGTAAACATACCATCCACAACTCCGGACTGTTTATCAAACCGATTTCCGTGCGCAATCCGGTGAAGGCAAAGAACAGAGGTAAAAAGAAGACTAATGAAATATCTTCCACCTTCTCCATCATCACCTTCCGGAAACCCAGATTGGACGGCATCACTAGCCCTGCCATAAAGGCTCCGAATAGTGCATGAATACCAATAATTTCGGTCAGACAAGAAGAAATAATAAGAATGAGCAGAATAAATGCCACGAATGTTTTATTGATTGCTTCCCGGTTGGCATATACTTCTCCCACTTTCTTCAGAAATGGGCGAACGACCAAAAACATGACCGCAATATAGACAACTGCCAGCCCCACTGAATAAAGTGCACTGGCAAAACTTCCTGCTTTGGAGATAGCAATCACCACTGCCAACAGACACCAGGCTGTCACATCATCATTGGCAGCGGAAGCAATGGTCAGCGTCCCTAAAGGAGTCTTCGTCATATTCCGCTCCTGAATGATGCGCGCCAATACCGGAAAAGCGGTGATACTCATAGAAATACCTATAAACAAAGCAAATGGAAGAAACGGAGTTTGGGCAGCTGCATATTCTTCGTACACCCAGTAAGAAGACAAGATGCCCAGAAAGAAGGGTACTAGGATTCCGGCATGACTAATCACCAGCGTTTCATTGATTTTATTTTTCAGTACACTGAAATCCAGCTCCATACCGATGACAAACATAAAAAGGATCAGTCCCACCTGACTCAACAGTTCAAGATTGGTAAGCGAGTGTGCCGGAAAAAGGAAATGAAAAGCATCCGGAAAGAAAAAGCCGAGTACGGAAGGTCCTAACACAATACCGGCAACAATCTCTCCAATCACTCCCGGTTGCCCGATCAGACTGAACAAATAGCCAAAAAGACGCACCATCAGCAGTACGGCTATAATCTGAATCAACAAGGTAGTGAGCGGATGATGAAGATTATCCTGTATAAACTGGAGAAACATAGTGAATGGATTCCCCTGTACCATGTTCTGCGCATTTACCGCATAGTGCGAAAACCGGTCACCCTCTTCAATAGCAACATAAATCAACCCTCCAAACAGGAGTAACATCAGTACATAAATGACATAATTCTTCCGGGCCCTGTTCCGCATAAACTTTATTTTTACGATTTGTGCATATTTATGGTAAAAACAAACGAAAAAGGCAGATAGTTTGGCGAAAATAACAAATTCTCAAACAAAATCTTGTTTTTTTGCTTCAATCTATGTAACTTTAGGCTAGCTTAATTGTTTAAGGAGGAAAAAATCAAAAAAGTCCTGCCCGCAGGCAAGCACCATGAGAATACAGTTTGAGATTAAAGAAAATTTGCCGGAAATTATCGAAGAAATCTTACACTCTGATAAGTGGCAAACTTCCGTGAAGGAAGAACTGAGCGGTCGGACGACCGTTGTGATCCGTGACCAAGCGTATGGTTCAGAAGCTACCATTGAAATTTATGCTACATCTATTGAAATCAAAACCGCATGGTCAAAGTACTCCTATCGTATATTTGTAACCAACGATATCGTATGGTGCGAATATAACGGTGCCTATCGTGGTCTGTTGGAACAAGTGCTCCTACCTACTATTACTCCTAAAGAAAACCTGCTCAATTCTGACGTGACTGAAAGTTCGCTCTACGGAAATGAGCATAAGAAATTGAGAGAGTATGCAGAAGATAACCTGAAACTGAAACAATTCCGCAGGGAAAACTTCAATGAACAGAAGAATGGAACCGCTCCATTCGATCATCCCAAGCGTGTGTATGATGAGTTTATTAAAGAAGATTATGTAGTAGCACCCAAAGAAGAAGAGAACAAATAATCTGTACTTAATGCTTTACCTTGTGCCATCGTATTGGCACTCCAGTGCCACCATATTGACACAGTCGTGCCAGTAAGGTGGCATGATTGTGCCAATAAAAAAGGTTGAACAATTATCAAACGCTCTCTCTCATAAATTTTATAGCCGTACCCACTACCTCCAACCCGGGTCACTTCCAAACGGTATCTATTTACCGGATGCACATACACATACATGATTCCCACTAAAAGCAGTAAGACAAAGCAACTAACACCTATTACTTTTTTATTTCTCTTCATATTCGTATGGTTTCAACTCCCAGGTATCATCGTAATAATAAGTGGAAGATCCTCCTGTAGCTATAATTCCCCGTTTTCCGGTAGAAAAACATACAGCTTTCGAGCGTGTGCTTCCTTCGAAATCGGTCAAATCCTCCCCATCTCACAGGTCTGTCAAAGGGTCGTAAATCCAGTAGTTAGAGCGGTAACTGCTTCCTGCAGTCTGTCCTGATCTCAATTTTCCTTTATCTTCCTCTGTGTCCTCTGCGTCCTCTGTGGTGAAATAATCTGTGTAAATCTGTGTAATCTGTGGTGAAACTTTCCTATATTTGTAGCCAAAACAATTTAATATTAATTTCATAGGAATGAAAAAGACAATCCTTATTGCTGCTTTAGGCTTGTTCAGCCTAAACATCATGGCACAAGATGCAAAACCTGAAGAAGGTTTTGTTTTCACGACAGTGAAAGAAAACCCGATTACTTCTATCAAGAATCAAAATCGTTCGAGCACTTGCTGGAGTTTCTCAACTCTCGGATTCATTGAATCAGAATTGCTTCGCTTAGGTAAAGGCGAGTATGACCTGTCTGAAATGTTTGTCGTACACAAAACGATGCAGGATCGCGGAGTAAACTATGTACGCTATCATGGTGACAGTTCTTTCTCCCCGGGCGGAAGTTTTTATGATGTAATGTACTGCATCAAGAATTATGGTATTGTTCCTCAAGAGGTGATGCCGGGTATCATGTACGGTGACACGTTGCCGGTGCATAACGAACTGGATGCTGTTGCTTCCGGTTACATCAATGCTATTGCGAAAGGTAAGTTGAGCAAACTGACTCCGGTATGGAAAAACGGACTAAGCGCTATTTATGATACTTATCTGGGAGCATGCCCGGAGAAGTTCACATACAAAGGCAAAGAATATACTCCGAAGACTTTTTCTGAATCACTGGGATTGAACTGTGACGACTATGTATCACTGACTTCTTATACACATCATCCATTCTATTCTCAATTCGCAATCGAGATTCAGGATAATTGGCGCAATGGTTTATCCTACAACCTGCCTATCGAAGAGCTGATGGCTGTGATGGACAATGCTGTAAAGAAAGGTTATACTTTTGCATGGGGTAGTGACGTCAGCGAACAGGGATTCACACGTGACGGTATCGCCGTTATGCCAGATGTAAACAAAGAATCTGAACTTTCCGGTTCGGATATGGCTCGCTGGACCGGCCTGACTGCTGCTAACAAACGTCAAATGATGACAACCAAACCATACCCGGAAATCGACGTCACTCAAGAAATGCGCCAAGTTGCTTTCGACAATTGGGAAACTACGGACGACCACGGAATGGTAATCTACGGTATCGCTAAAGACCAAAACGGAAAAGAATACTTCATGGTGAAGAATTCTTGGGGTAAATCAGGCAAATACAATGGTATCTGGTATGCTTCCAAAGCATTCGTTGCTTACAAGACTATGAATATTCTTGTACACAAAGACGCACTGCCTAAAGAGATTGCTAAAAAACTGGGAATCAAATAAACGAGTACCCATCCTTTATAAATAAAAAGCCTCATTAGCTACAAATAGCTTCTGAGGCTTTTTTAAGCAGTTATTTTCCGGGATTACTCCATGTTATCGAAACCAAAGTAAGACTGCTGCTTTTTTCCTCCAAATAGAATCGACCAAAGAACGGATTTCAACGGTAAACAGTTTTGTTCTATTTTTAAGATTCTACCGTTTGACAGTGGCTATGAATCAAATCAAGCAGAGAATAAAATGCATGAATTAATGCAAGATTATACACATACAGCCCCTTATTATGCATAAATACAAGGAAAAACAGACGGTCTTTATGGTATAAATGCACCCTTGCTTTTAATGAAACGCAGGCTTGGTCGGTGAGAAACGCATCCTTGCTCACCGACCAAGCCAGCGTTCATCGGTGAGAAAGGATTTTGGGGCTGAAAGAAGAGCCATTTCCAAGTTATTTCACTTCAGAATCCATTGATTCTTTATATAGCAAATAGCTATATAATAGGAAAAGAATCATTCATTTACTCCGACTCTGAAAGCAAATAAGTACCAAAAGGATCTTCCATCAGCAAAGCGCTGTCTTTTCGCATTTCCCTGATACATATTTAAGCGATTTTTTATCAACCTCTTGCATACCGGCTCTGATTGACAGCAGGGAGAATGTATAAAACATCCCATTTTTATGTATAGTCCAATTTTAAGCAGACGCAGATTTATTTCTCGCGATATTCCAGCGGAGTCATCTTCACCTTTTTACGAAAGTATTTATTGAAAAAAGAATGATTGTTAAAGCCTAACGAGAAAGCTATTTCTTTCACCGGCAACCGGGTGGTTTTCAATTGGGCCTTCGCATTCATAATAATAATTTCTGTAATGATTGCCAACGGACTGTATCCGCTTGCCCGACGGATGGCACTTGAGAAATGTGCCGCAGTAACCCCACACTTCTCCGCATAAAACGCCACTTCATGCTCTTTGGTATAATGAACCATCAACAACTGTATAAACTGCCTGTACAACTCCTGTTCTCTTCTCAAAGGTTCATCGAGCTTCTTGCCATAGCGTTTATACAATTCTTTCGTTCCCTGCAAAAAAATAGCCAGTACGGAACGTATGATCTCTTTATTTTCTAATGAATGTGGGAGTGTATAAGCACGAATCAGTAAAAGATATACATTCCGGTATAAGCCGGCAACATCCTCTTGCAGAGAAATGACCGGACTGTTCAATATCATAGGCATAAAGTCCAGCAGGATTTCCACATAATTGCCCGAAAGCATAAAATCGGACGAGAAACCGGCAAAAGAAATACGGGTATCGGACGAAACTTCGTGTATCTGAATGAATGAATTAGGAAGAACAACGATGAAATCATTCTTACGAATGACAATCTCCAACAAATTAATGGTAGCTCTGACCATCCCTTCCGTACAAAGCATAAAGACACCGGCTTTTATTTTACAGGGGAAATTACCATAGTAGTTTAAGATATCTCCGGTGATACTGTCATCTGCTATAAAATCAACCGGAAGGTCAAATTTAGGAAAGGATTCGTTAGTTGTCATCGTCAGTTCTTTTTTAATTTACCAAAAATATCCATTTCATCCGGATTCCGGACAACAAGTTCAAAAATGGTATATTATATCCTACAAATAGAACATTATTTTCTTCTTTATTAGAATTGTATTTAAGAAAATAGCAAATATAGAATATTGAATCCCAAGAATGGAGCTTGACGGCAGTCACCTATTAGCCGTACTTTGCATCGTTTTAATAAATATGTTGAAATAAAACCTAGAAGAGAATGAGAACTTTAAAAAGACTTTTTTATGTAGCTTGTACGGCTTTCCTCCTTACATCTTGCGAGGAAACCTATAATGGCAAGCTATTCTGGCCGGGTGAACTCTGCCAGGAGTATGGCTCATACATCAAACCGGCTACCTTGAACCTGACCTACAGCGGGGAGAAACTCGTTGGAAAAACTGTCGATTTTAAAACAGAAGACAGTGAAAAAGGAACCTTGACACTGAATGACATTATCCCGGGAGAGAAACAAACTCCTCTTCCAATCAGTCTGTGCGAACAGGAAGACTCTTATACATTTAGCGGCAAAAACGTCACGATGGGAGGAGCAACCGTGACATATAGCGGTGCCATCACTCCGAAAACAATGAAACTAGATTTGGATGTAGTAATGCCGCAAAGTAAATGGAAGAAAAGTTATGGCATATCCAATTTCACTAAAGGAAAGAAAATGACTGTCACTTACAGCGGAGGGCAATATGTATGGAAAGAAACGAATGAAATCTTAACCGGAGGATTTTATGTCCATCTGGATGACGTGGAACTGACCAAAGCGGGCAGTACACTGTTTTTAAGGATGAAACTGATTCAAAATGCACTTTGCTATTTCATACCGCAACTTCTTCAGACAATCACCCTACAACCCGACGGTAACCTTGTAGCCAATTATACGACGAGTCCCGTTTACATCGGCAGCGTACCGATCAATAACATAGATCCGGATAAAGACGTCGGTACCATCGCAACATTTGTCACCAAGTTTATGATTGGTTTACTGACGGAAAAAGATATCAATAATGCATTGACAGACCGTACGTGGACCGCTTCACCAATTAATCTAATCACCTGGACAGAGGAGAGCGATAGACTTAAAATAAACCTGAACTTACCGGCAATTATCAGTCTGGCAACCAAGGACGGTGAAACTCCTATCGATTCAGGACTGGTTTCCGGAATTATGGAAGCTCTTGCCCAATCCAATCCTGTACAACTGAAACTGTTGCTCGGAATCGTAAACTCCATGATCGACAATCCATTGCTCGGTATCATAACCAGCATGGATACGGCGAGCTTCCAGCAGGTATTCTACTTACTGACTGAAGGAATTATCTTTCATATAGAAGAGGAAGACGGACATACCCATCTTTACTTAACCAAAGAGTCGACAACTGCTTTCATTCAATTATTGCCCGGACTGCAACCAATAGTGGAAGGAATGTTGCCGGAAAGCATGGCCAACAATACTGTATTTAAAAACCTGCTCGGACTTCTCATGGGAAATGACGAAAATGGTCTGCCGGTTTTATGGAATGCAGCCAATACTATTGACTTAGGATTGGATCTTCTGCCACAAGAATAAACATCAACTATGAATATCAAAAAAGAAAACAATGAAGAAAATATATATTCTAACTTTGCTACTATGCTTCACCAGCCTTGGGAGTAGTTTTGCCCAAACGCTGAAAGGACATATATATGATGCAAATACCAATGAGCCATTGGTGGGAGCAGCCGTTACGTATAAGTTACAGGGTAACCAGGGAGTAGTGTCCGACATCCATGGGGCTTATGAAATCAAACTGCCCGAAGGGGGTGTCGATCTCGTATTCAGTTATGTGGGCTACGAAGATGTACTGATGCCGATCGTAATCGACAGACGTGAGGTAATCACCAAAAACGTCTACATGAAAGAAAGCACCAAACTGTTGGAGGAAGTCGTGGTCAGCGCCGGACGTTTTGAACAGAAATTGAGTAATGTCACAGTTTCCATGGATGTAGTGAAAGCCGGTGACATTGCCCGCCAGGCACCAACAGATATATCGTCTACCCTCCGCACTCTTCCGGGAGTGGATATTGTAGACAAACAACCTTCCATACGTGGTGGTAGCGGATGGACATACGGAGTAGGTGCACGTAGTCAGATTCTGGTGGATGGTATGAGTACCCTGAATCCCAAGACAGGCGAAATCAACTGGAACACCGTACCTTTGGAGAATATCGAGCAGATTGAAGTAATCAAAGGAGCCTCTTCCGTTTTATATGGTTCATCGGCTTTGAATGGTATCATCAATATCCGCACCGCACGTCCGGGGTTAGCTCCGAAAACACGTTTCAGCGCATATCTCGGTATCTATGGCGACGCGGAGAATGACGAATACCAATGGAGTGACAAGAGTTTCTGGAAAGAAGATAAATATTCGGTCAAACCGATTCTGCGCGGAAATCTTCTTAGTGGTGTGCGTAATCCGATTTACGAAGGATTCGATCTCTCCCACGCCCGTCGTATCGGTAATTTCGACGTCAGTGGCAGCCTTAATCTTTTCACCGATGAAGGATACCGCCAGCAAGGATATAACAAACGTTTCCGCATGGGAGGTAACCTAACCTATCACCAACCGGACATGGGAATGAAACTGTTGAACTATGGTTTTAATATCGATTTCCTGTCTAATCAATATGGTGACTTTTTTATCTGGCGTTCACCGACAGAGGTGTACAAGCCCTCTCCTTTCACCAACATGGGCAGGGAAGATAATAATTTCCATATCGACCCGTTTGTCAACTATGTGAATCCGGAAAACGGTACGTCACATAAGATCAAGGGACGTTTCTATTATAGTGCCGACAATATCGTACGTCCTAACCAGGGAGCATCCATCATGGATATTCTGGGCAATATGGGGACAGATGCCCAAACGATACAGAATATTGCAGGCGGTGATTACAGCTCGCTCTATCCGGCATTGGTGGGAATCGGTTCAGGACTAATCAATGGTAATCTGGAAGACGCCATGAATGGAGTATTCACTTCATTAGGCAATATCTTCCCTAACGCGACGACTGCCGATTATTGTGATCTGATTTCCTGGGTGATGGACAGCGGGCTACCCAGTGATTTGGGAGGACTGACAAACGGACAATTGCCTGGTGATCTGATTCCCTGGGTGTCCGACGTACTCAATCCTTCACGAAATACTCCTAAGACGCAGACTGATAAAAGCACTAACTATTATCTCGATTATCAGTTCAACAAGAAATGGGACAGTGGCGCACAAATCACTACCGGAGCCACTTATGAGCATGTACGGTATAATTCGGCCATCATGGACGAAGTCTACAAAAGCGATAACATAGCTGCTTTCTTCCAGTACGACCAACGTTTTTGGGATCGTCTAAGCGTATCTGCCGGTGTGCGTGCCGAATACTATCGTGTAAACAATCACCATCGTGAAGCAGAAACAAAGATATTCGGAACTAAAGTTCCATTCCGCCCCGTGTTCCGTGCCGGACTGAACTATCAGTTGGCTGATTACAGTTTTATCCGTGCCAGCTTCGGACAAGGTTACCGTAACCCGTCCATCAACGAGAAATACCTGCGCAAGGATATTGGAGGAGTCGGCGTTTACCCGAATCTGGATATCAAACCGGAAAAAGGGTTTAATGCGGAATTGGGATTCAAGCAAGGGTATAAGATTGGCAATTTCCAGGGATTTGTAGATGTCGCAGGATTCTATACACAATATAAGGATATGGTCGAATTCCAGTTCGGACTATTCAATAATGCGGACTATACGATGATTAACAGCATCAGTGATGCCATCCGGATGATAACCGGTGGTCAAGGTTTCGGAATCGGAGCACAGTTTCATAACGTATCGAAAGCACAAATCTACGGAGTAGAAATATCGACAAACGGTGTTTATAACTTCAATAAGAACACAAAGTTGTTCTATAACTTAGGATATGTATACACCGAACCCCGTGACGCGGATTATAAGGAACGCAATGAAGCGGAAGATCTTTATACCGATCCTCTTCAAATGAAAGAAAAATCGAACACCGGAAAGTATTTGAAGTATCGTCCGAAACACAGCTTTAAAGCGACGGTAGATTTCCAGTGGAAACGTATCAATCTGGGTGCAAACGTTGCCTGGAAGAGTAAAATCCTCGCAGTGGATTACCTGATGATGGATGAACGTCCGAAAGCACAACTCGACTTGATGGATTACGTTCGCGGCATCGCGTTCGGTTATTCTAAAGGAGAGACTTTGGCTACTTATTGGAAAAAACATAATACGGACTATGCCACAGTAGATATGCGCCTTGGAGTAAAAGCGTCCAAAGAAGTAGCTTTTCAGTTTATGGTCAACAACTTGTTAAATAAAGAATACAGCTACCGCCCGATGGCAGTTGCCGCTCCACGCACGTTTGTTGTTAAGATGGATATTACTTTCTAAATAACTTTTAGAATTTACAACCGATTCAGAAGCGGCTGCACGATGCAGCCGCTTTCTTTTTTTCCGCATCTGTCATCATTTATCTATATATTGCGTATCTTTACCCCGCGAAAACGAGAAAAAACAGTCGATAAAATGAAAAAACAAATCCTACTTATTGCCATCTTATTATGTTCAGCCTTTGTACAGGCACAAGAAGTTTTTGTAACCGCAGATTTTGTAAGTAGCTACATCTGGCGTGGTATAGACAGCGGCAATGCAAGTGTGCAACCCTCACTCGGCCTCAACTGGAAAGGCCTGACCGTCTATGCATGGGGTTCTACCGAATTTCGCGAAAAGAATAATGAGATAGACTTGTCACTGGAGTACGAATACAAAAACCTGACTCTCTACGCCAACAACTATTTTACCCAAACAGAAGAAGAACCTTTCAAATACTTCAATTACAATTCACATTCCACCGGACATACTTTTGAAGTAGGAGCCGGATATATGCTTAGTGAGAAATTTCCATTATCAGTCAGCTGGTACACCACCTTTGCCGGAAACGACTACCGTGAAAACGGAAACCGTGCCTGGTCCAGCTATTGCGAATTGAGTTATCCGTTCAGCGTGAAAGATGTAAATATGAGCGTCGAAGCAGGTTTTACCCCTTGGGAAAGTATGTACTCCGACAAATTCAATGTAGTCAATATCGGATTATCCGCAACGAAAGAAATCAAAATAACGTCCAACTTCTCTCTGCCCATATTCGGAAAGCTAATAGCCAACCCCTATGAAGAGCAACTTTATTTTGTATTCGGAATTACGTTGTAGATGATTCTTACACTCAATTATTAACTAATAAATTACCCCCATGAAAAAACACTTTCTTATTTTCGGAGCAGGCCTCCTTCTATTAAGTGCCTGTAATTCGGTCAAAGCACCGGAAGCTATCCTGCCCATTCCCGAAGCCAAGCAGGTAGAATGGCAAAAAATGGAAACGTACGCTTTCGTACACTTCGGACTTAACACATTCAACGACCGCGAATGGGGATACGGTGATTCCGATCCTAAAACATTCAATCCTACCCGACTGGATTGCGAGCAATGGGTACAGACCTTTGTGAAATCCGGCATGAAAGGAGTGATCCTGACAGCCAAACATCACGACGGATTCTGCCTGTGGCCTACTCAACTGACAGAATATTGCATCCGTAACACCCCGTATAAAGACGGAAAAGGCGACATCGTTCGCGAACTATCGGATGCCTGCAAGAAGTACGGCATTAAATTCGCAGTTTATCTTTCTCCCTGGGACAGGCATCAAGCCAACTACGGTTCTCCCGAATACGTAGAATACTTCTATAAACAGCTCAACGAGCTATTAACCAACTATGGTGATGTTTTTGAAATCTGGTTTGACGGTGCCAATGGCGGAGACGGCTGGTATGGCGGAGCAAAAGACAGCCGTACTATCGACCGCAAAACTTATTACGATTATCCGCGAGCCTATAAGTTGATCGACGAGTTGCAACCACAAGCTGTTATCTTCTCGGATGGAGGTCCGGGCTGCCGTTGGGTAGGTAACGAAAACGGATTTGCAGGAGCTACCAACTGGTCTTTTCTCCGTGCCGGAGAAGTTTATCCGGGTTACCCCAAATATCGTGAATTGCAATATGGCCATGCCGACGGCAACCAATGGGTAGCCGCAGAATGTGACGTATCCATCCGTCCGGGATGGTTCTATCATCCGGAAGAAGACGACCGTGTGAAAACAGCGGATGCATTGACCGATCTGTATTACCGTAGCGTAGGTCATAACGCAACATTGTTACTCAACTTCCCGGTCGATCGTGACGGACTGATTCATCCGACAGACTCTGCCAACGCCGTAAACTTCCACCAGAACGTACAAAAACAACTGGCACACAACCTATTGGCCGGACTTTCTCCCAAAGCATCGGACGAACGGGGAAAAACATCCTCTGCAAAAGCGGTGACCGATGGTGAGTATGATACTTATTGGGCTACCAATGACGGTGTCAATTCTGCCACCATCGAGTTTGACCTGCCTCAAACGGAAAAGATTAACCGCATGATGTTACAGGAATATATACCTCTGGGGCAACGTGTCAAATCATTCGTTGTAGAATACAACCAGGAAGGCGAATGGCTTCCGGTAAAATTGAATGAAGAAACGACCACTATCGGATATAAACGCCTTCTTCGTTTCGAGACAGTCACCACAGATAAGATCCGTGTCCGTTTTACAGATTCGCGAGCTTGCCTCTGTATCAATAACATAGAAGCCTATTATGCAGGAGAGAGTTCCGATACATATACCGCAAAAGCAGAAGAGTTGAAGAGTTATCCGTTCACGCTCATTGGAGTAGATGCGGAAGAAGCACAGAAATGTATGGATAAAAACAATCAGACCACCTGCTTCATCAACGGAAATACATTATTGATTGATTTGGGAGAGGAACGCACAATCACCTCCTTCCATTATCTCCCCGACCAGAGTGAATATAATAAAGGAATAATCAGCTCTTATGAAATCTCTGTCGGCACGGATAGTAATGCTGTCAATCAGGTAGTAGCCAAAGATGAATTTTCCAATATAAAGAATAATCCGATTCTGCAATCGGTTTACTTTACTCCGGTAAACGCCCGCTATGTTCAGTTGAAAGCAACACGGATGATACATGATAGTGAACCGATGGGACTGGCCGAAATCGGTATACAATAAAATAAGTAACTGTCATTTTAACACTTAAAGAGAATAAATAGCTGTATCTCTTGGCTTCTCGAATAATTTATATAACTTTGTTCGTAAATAAAAAGCAATAAATATGAAACGTCCACAAATTGTAGAACGAATACGGAAGGCTTTAACACAGGTGGCACCGGAAGCTCAAGCCATTTTATATGGTAGTGAGGCACGTGGGGATGCCCGTCCTGATAGCGATATTGATTTATTGATATTGGTTGACGGTAATAAATTGACCGTCAAAGAAGAAGACCGTATCATCACTCCGCTCTACGATATAGAAATAGAAACGGGAGTGCAAATAAATGCACGTGTCTTGCTGAAAAAGATTTGGGAAAACCGTCCTTTTCAGACACCTTTTGGTATGAATGTAATGAAAGAGGGGATCGTACTATGAAAGAACAATTAAACAGGGAAAATATTGAGGCACTGTCAGCTTACCGTTTTCTACGTGCTAAAGAAACGCTGAAAGAAATACCCTATCTAAAACAACAAGGCTATTATAATACGGCTGTAAACCGTCTTTATTATGCCTGTTATTATGCAGCAGTCGCTCTGCTTATTAAACACGAGATAAATCCTGGTACCCATGCAGGTGTCAAACAGATGATAGGATTGCATTTCGTCGCTACCGGTCGTATGTCACGTGAATTGGGACGTTGTTTTTCCTTACTTTTCGAACGTCGGCATAGTAGTGATTATGATGATTTTGCCTATTCAAGTGAGGAAGAAATAGACGAATTGCTGCCTAAAGCAACTGACTTTATTGAAGCCATCGAAGTTCTGCTGAAGGAATAAAAGGATGTTATATTTGTAACTTCCATTTCTATTCCGCCATTTTAAGAACCCTATAAAAACCCTCCTATTTTGCTCAAAATTCTTAAACCTGTGCATTTTTTACTCGGATTTCTTGTCAGAACCAAGCGTTTGAGTAAATTTGCACGCTGATAGTTAACCGGATAGTTTGGATAGCAAGAGATTACTACTTGACTACTGGCTGCTAACTTGTAGAAATACTAATACTAAAATTTATAGCATGAGTTTGAAAATTGTTGTATTGGCAAAACAAGTTCCCGACACACGTAACGTTGGGAAAGATGCCATGAAAGCCGACGGAACGATTAACCGCGCGGCACTCCCCGCCATCTTCAACCCCGAAGACCTGAATGCTCTCGAGCAAGCTCTCCGATTGAAAGATGCTCATCCAGGCTCTACCGTAACCGTTTTGACAATGGGACCGGGACGGGCAGCCGACATTATTCGTGAAGGACTTTTCCGTGGTGCAGATAACGGTTACTTATTAACTGACCGTGCTTTCGCTGGTGCAGACACACTGGCTACGTCTTACGCACTTGCCACTGCCATCCGCAAAATCGGTGAGTATGACATTATTATCGGTGGCCGTCAGGCAATCGACGGTGACACGGCACAGGTAGGTCCGCAGGTAGCAGAAAAGCTGGGATTGACGCAAATCACATACGCAGAAGAAATTCTGGAAGTAGGCGATGGTAAGATTAAGGTGAAACGTCACATCGACGGTGGTGTTGAAACTGTAGAAGGCCCGCTGCCTATCGTGATTACTGTCAACGGTTCTGCAGCTCCTTGCCGTCCGCGTAACGCTAAATTGGTTCAGAAATACAAGCATGCCAAGACTGTGACTGAAAAACAGCAAGGCAATCTTGACTATACAGACCTGTACGACAAGCGCGATTATCTGAATCTGGCAGAATGGAGCGTAGCCGACGTAAACGGTGACCTCGCACAATGCGGTCTGTCCGGTTCGCCGACAAAAGTGAAAGCCATCCAGAACATCGTGTTCCAGGCTAAAGAGAGCAAAACCATCAGCGGCAGCGACCGTGACGTGGAAGACCTGATTGTTGAACTATTAGCTAACCACACCATCGGATAATCATGAATAACTTATTTGTATATTGCGAAATAGAAGAAGGTAACGTTTTAGACGTCAGCCTCGAACTTCTGACCAAAGGTCGTTCGTTAGCCAACCAGTTGAACTGTCAGCTCGAAGCAGTGGTTGCCGGAACCGGCCTCAAAGATATTGAAAAACAAATCCTTCCTTACGGAGTAGACAAACTTCACGTTTTCGACGGCGAAGGACTTTACCCTTATACTTCACTTCCTCACACAGCTATCCTGGTGAACCTTTTCAAAGAAGAGCAGCCACAAATCTGTCTGATGGGTGCTACTGTAATCGGCCGTGACCTCGGTCCGCGCGTTTCTTCTGCTTTGACCAGCGGATTGACTGCCGACTGTACTTCACTTGAAATCGGTGACCACGAAGACAAGAAAGAAGGTAAGACTTACAAGAACCTGTTGTATCAGATCCGTCCGGCTTTCGGCGGTAACATCGTTGCTACGATTGTGAACCCGGAACACCGCCCGCAGATGGCAACCGTTCGCGAAGGTGTGATGAAGAAAGAAATCCTCTCTCCTACTTATCAAGGAGAAGTGATCCGTCACGATGTGAAAAAATACGTAGCCGATACGGACTATGTAGTGAAAGTAATCGAACGCCACGTAGAAAAGGCAAAGAACAACCTGAAAGGTTCTCCGATTATCGTAGCCGGCGGATACGGTGTAGGCTCGAAAGAGAACTTCGACCTGTTGTTCGACCTCGCTAAAGAACTTCACGCAGAAGTAGGTGCCAGCCGTGCTGCTGTTGACGCAGGTTTTGCAGATCACGACCGCCAAATCGGTCAGACAGGTGTAACGGTTCGTCCGAAACTCTACATCGCTTGCGGTATCTCCGGACAGATTCAGCATATTGCCGGTATGCAGGAAAGTGGTATCATCATCTCCATCAATAACGATCCGGATGCTCCGATCAACACGATTGCCGATTACGTAATCAACGGAACTATCGAAGAAGTTGTGCCGAAGATGATTAAGTATTATAAACAAAATAGCAAGTAAGGAAAGATGGCTAATTATTATACAGACATACCGGAACTCAAGTTTCACTTGAACAATCCGATGATGAAACGTATTTGCGAACTCAAAGAACGCAATTACAGAGATAAAGATGAATTCGATTATGCTCCACTGGACTTCGAAGATGCTGTAGACTCTTATGACAAAGTGTTGGAGATTACCGGAGAAATCACAGGAGAAATCATTGCCCCTAACGCAGAAGGTGTAGACGAAGAAGGTCCTCACTGTGCCAATGGTCGCGTAGAATATGCATCAGGAACCAAACAGAACCTGGACGCAATGGTGAAAGCCGGCTTGAACGGTATGACCATGCCACGTAAGTTCGGCGGTCTGAACTTCCCGATCACCCCGTACACCATGTGTGCAGAAATCGTGGCTGCTGCCGACGCAGGTTTCGGAAACATCTGGTCATTGCAGGACTGTATCGAAACTCTTTATGAGTTTGGTAACTCCGACCAACACAGCCGCTTTATTCCACGCATCTGCCAAGGTGAAACCATGTCAATGGACTTGACAGAACCGGATGCTGGTTCCGACCTTCAATCTGTTATGCTGAAAGCTACTTACAGCGAAAAAGACGGATGCTGGTTACTGAACGGTGTGAAACGTTTCATCACAAATGGTGACGCGGATATTCACCTCGTACTGGCACGTTCGGAAGAAGGAACAAGAGACGGACGCGGTTTGTCTATGTTCATCTATGACAAGCGTCAGGGTGGCGTGAACGTACGCCGTATCGAAAACAAACTCGGTATCCACGGTTCTCCTACCTGCGAATTGGTATATAAGAATGCAAAAGCTGAACTTTGCGGTGACCGCAAACTCGGTTTGATTAAATACGTAATGGCTCTGATGAACGGTGCCCGTCTGGGTATTGCCGCACAATCTGTAGGATTGAGCCAGGCAGCTTACAATGAAGGTTTGGCATACGCTAAAGACCGTAAGCAGTTCGGAAAAGCAATTATCGAATTCCCGGCTGTGTATGACATGCTGGCTATCATGAAAGGCAAACTGGATGCCGGACGTGCTTTACTGTATCAAACATCTCGCTACGTAGACATCTACAAAGCATTGGACGACATCGCCCGCGAACGTAAACTGACTCCGGAAGAACGCCAGGAACAAAAGAAATATGCTAAATTAGCAGACAGCTTTACTCCGCTGGCTAAAGGTATGAACTCTGAATATGCGAACCAAAACGCTTACGACTGTATTCAGATTCACGGCGGTTCAGGTTTCATGATGGAATATGCTTGCCAACGTATCTATCGCGACGCACGTATCACCAGCATCTACGAAGGAACTACCCAGTTGCAGACAGTAGCCGCTATCCGTTACGTAACCAATGGTTCGTACATCGCTACCATCCGCGAGTTCGAAACCATTCCTTGCTCACCGGAAATGGAACCGCTGATGTCTCGTCTGAAAAAGATGGCTGACAAATTCGAAGTCAGCACCAATGCAGTGAAAGAAGTACAAGACCAGGAATTGCTTGACTTCACCGCTCGCAAACTGGTGGAAATGGCTGCTGACATAATCATGTGTCACCTGCTGATTCAAGATGCCAGCAAGGCTTCCGAACTGTTCTCCAAATCTGCACATGTATATTTGAACTATGCAGAAGCGGAAGTAGAAAAGCACTCAAACTTCATCGAAAACTTCGATAAAGAAGACTTGGCATTCTACAAAAAGTAATAAATACTCTATCAAATCTCATAAAAGCATCCCTTCTTAGGAAGTGGATGCTTTTTTATTTGTCACATTCTATTATTTTTCATTATTATTCTATACATTTGTCAGTGAGATAAGTAATTTTTAATCGACGACTCTATATAAGAATAGAAATATGGCACTCAAACCTTCATATAACGACCAACTGCATTTACCGGGTTTATCAAAAACAGAAATCCTTATACTAGCTCTCGAAGCTTCGCAAAAGCTGGAGTGGAATATCGAGGAAGTGACTCCGGAAGGAGCACGATTCGAAGTCCCGTTCAATATGTATTCTCATGGAGAGGAAATAACCTTCACCATAGAACCGGGAAGCGACGGAGAAGTAGCTGTGCGCAGCCAATCCTCTTCCGTACAATTTGTAGACTATGGAAAGAACAGAAAAAATATACAAAAGCTACGCGAGACGATGGAAGAAATAAAAACATCCCTTACCCCGGAAGAGCTAACCCAAAAGGCAAAAGATTTCGAGGAAGAGTGTAACCGTCCGCTCACAGAAGAAGAGAAAGCCTATCTGGAGGAAGAAAAGAAAAGGAACTCTTTCTGGTCGTTCTTTATTCCCCGCAAAGGTTTTATGGCAACACCTATCCTGATAGACCTCAACATCCTTGTATTTATTGTGATGATTGCATCCGGAGTGGGAATCATGTCTCCTTCCACCTTATCACTGCTGAAATGGGGAGCCGACTTCGGACCGCTGACCCTTACAGGCGACTGGTGGCGTGCAGTGACCTGCAACTTCATACATATCGGTGCTTTTCATCTCCTGATGAATATGTACGCTTTCATGTACGTAGGACTTCTACTGGAAGGACTGATAGGAAGCCGTCGGATGTTCATGTCTTATTTACTGACCGGATTATGCTCGGCAGTATTCAGTCTTTATATGCACGGCGAGACAATCAGTGCCGGAGCCTCCGGAGCCATCTTCGGACTCTACGGTATATTCCTCGCCTTCCTGTTCTTCCATCGCATCGCAAAGGAACAACGGAAAGCGTTATTGACCAGTATCCTTATTTTTGTCGGTTACAATCTGGTTTATGGCATGAAAGCCGGGATTGATAACGCTGCACATATCGGCGGGTTATTAAGCGGTTTCCTACTGGGAATCATCTATGTATGCAGCTATAAATTTGAAAAAGCCGATGCGCAACGCACCGTTTCAATCCTTGGGGAGCTTGGTATCTTTTGTATTTTCCTGTTCAGCTTCTTGATGCTTTGCAAGAACGTTCCCCCTCTTTATCAGGACATACGCGGCGAATGGGAAAGCGGTATTGTAGAAGCCTATCTGAATGGTGAACTGGAAGAAGAAAACGAAAATGGTAACCAATCAGGCAGGGAGACTGCCAACAGTTCTTCTACCAGTCAATATCCTCCATACGTTCCGGTAGGCAATAACGATACATGGCTTTCTTATTACGATGCAGAAACAAATTTCAGTTGCCAGTATCCTACCAACTGGAGGAAAATAACAGGAGCGAAAGGATTGACTCCCAGCGCAGAACCTCCGTTGCTTAGGCTCGTCAACGGCGCCAACCAACTGACGATTACCGCTCTGACCTACGATACACAAAAAGAGTTTGAACATATCAAGAAGTTATCGCTCACTCTCCCGCGAAATGCACAAGGAGAACCAGCGGAAGACTATAAGCAGAGCAATGTCAACATCAACGGGCTATCCATGACAAGAACTACAAACCCTCTGCACATCGGAGCTCCTGATGAACCGGGAGAAGACATACAACAAATTGTATTACACTATTTCCAAGAAAGCAAGAAGCGAACTTTTACCATTGTTATGCTTGTCTATGACGAAGAAGCCGAAACCGATCTGAATGCTATTACATCAAGTATTCAGATCACCCAATAAAGAGAATATGAGAGTATATGTCCAAGTCAAACAGTTAGGAAAGCGAAAGTGCAATATCGAAAAGATTCCTGTCGATTTTCCTGTTCCGCCTGTCGATGTACAGGGGTTGATTGAAGCCATCGTCAGTTGGCAAGTCTGTGAATATAATGAACGCTTGCAACAAAGCGAAGTACTGAAATACCTCACACAGGAAGAAGTGGAAAATAAAGCAACTTCCGGCAAGGTTGGGTTTGCAGTAAACTATAACGGCAAACCTGCCGCAGAAGTAGAAGCAATCACCAACGCCCTGCAATCTTACGAGGACGGAATTTTCCGTATCTTCATTGACGATACGGAAACTGAAGACTTATCCTCTCCCACCGGACTCAAAGAAGAATCTACCATCACCTTCATCCGATTGGCTATGCTGTCGGGAAGACTTTGGTAATCATTTTCTTATAAACACACTTAAAACGAAAATAATCATGAGACTCATTTATAATGACGCATTAAACAAACGGATTGCTCCGTACCTGGAAAGGTTAACGAAAAAGAGAACCAGTTTAGACAAAGAGACAATGACACTGTTGGATGTATTTATGCAATACTTCAACATGGATACCCGGTATGGCACATACAGCGATAAACTAGAGCCTTGCATCATACATATTATTCAGGAAGAGAAGATAAAGAGTGTTGCCAATCTTTTCGACGGAAAGTTGAATAAAGTGCTCCGTTATCTATTGGGAGACGAATATGCTAACCTGTTCCACACCTATCTGAAGCTCAAAGCACGGTGTCCGTACACTCATGGATATTCGCGCCGGTCACAGCGGTCGGCGAATCCTCTTTTGCATTTCAGTCACATCATAGATGCGCTGACGGAATTTCTAAAACTACGTGCCACCGGATTCAGCGAACAAGCCATACTGAACGGAGGAAACACTCCGGAAGAAATAGAAACATACAAGGATGCGATGAACTGCCAAAACTGGATGGCCGCCCAAATAGCAGAAGGCAACCAAACTGTCATTGAATACCTCAACAACGTATTGACCAGCGAGAATAATGCCAACCGCCTCAATCAGGGACATCTCCAGGCTATCGCCGTGAGCGGTTACCGCCCGTTGCTGGAACTGGAAGGGAAGTTACTGCTGGCAGCCAAACTGCAGGAAGGTCTCCGTCAAGCTATCGTGGAAACGATGGACGAAGGATGCCCCGAAAGTTATCTCCATCTGTTCTCGGTGATCTGCGACAACGGCCTGCAACGATTTGCCTCCGTGAAACGCGGCATTGCAGTCTGTACGGGTATCGGAGAACAAGACAGCAGCGAGCGTATCACCAACAAATATGTGGAACTGATCCGCCGTTTTCTGAACGACCGGGAAGAAGCACGCAAAGCCCTCCAAAGCAAAGATACGGTCGAACTTTATCTGGCTCTATGGAGTATCGGATTCTATAATACGGAAGAAATCCAGACACTTGTTCCGGGAATAATTAAAGACGGTGCCAAATATCAGGTACAGACCTTACTTTACTTTTTACGCTGTACGCAATACTCCGGCATGAACCACCGTATCAGTAAAGATGCTTTTGAAAAATGGTATAACGAACCGTCGGTAGTAGCGGCTATCCTGCCACTGTATCTGTCCGGACTCTATCTTAGCCGGTACGGAGGACATAAGGACGCCCCGTCGCTCCATGATTATTTTGATAGCAAAGAAGAAGCGATCCGCCATTATGACTATCTGAAGAACGTCTATCAGTCCATCTCTGCCAAAGAGATTTATTCTCCATACGTATTCCCCTGGGAAAGTGCAGAGCTCACCCGTTCGGAAATCGTTCTCAAGATGGCGTATATCACCTGGATGACCAACGATTCTGCATTAAAAGACGATCTTTGCACTTGTCTGCCTTCTTTGGATACCTATATGCGGGCAGGCTATATCGGCGTCGTATTAAATCCCCCGACCAGCCATTTACAGGAAGAATATGTGCTGCAATCACTGGGCGACCGTTCGCAGGACGTTCGTGACGAAGCCTACAAAGTATTGTCCGAGATGACCTTGTCGCCCGAACAGAATCAGAAAGTAGAAGAGTTGCTGCGCTTCAAATATAGTGAGATGCGTATCAACGCCATCAATCTATTGATGAAACAGCCGAAAGAACAATTGTCCGGCAGTATCCGCCGCTTACTAACAGACAAGGTGGCCGAACGCCGCCTGGCCGGATTGGATATGATGAAGACTATCCACAACGTAGAATTTCTGCAAGATACCTATCAGGAACTGATCCCCACCGTCAAAGAAATTCAGAAACCGAACGCGAAAGAAAAAGTGTTGATAGAATCTCTGATTGGAGACGGAACGGAAGAAAACACCGCACAGCACTATACCAAAGATAACGGCTTCGGTCTGTACGACCCGGCTCTTGAAGTCAATCTGCCGGAGATTACCCAGGATAAAGGATTCAACGTGAAAAAAGCATTCGAATTCATTTGTTTCGGAAGGGCCAAACTCGTATTTAAAAAACTAAGCAAATACATCGAAATCTATAAGAACGAAGAGTTCAAGAATGGATACGGAGAAGCACGCCTGGTAGGCAACAGTGTCCTGATAAACTGGAGTAACTACGGAGGATTGAGCGGACTCGGTTTCCCGGAGCTGTGGAAGGCCTTCTACGAAGAAGAAATAGGAAGCTATGACAAATTACTGATGATGAGTTTCATGCTTGCATCGACAGGCGCTCCTAAAGACGATGACGACTACGATGAAGAGGATGAAGAAGACATCAAGGCAGACCAGAAATCAAGCAACACTTTCGAGCCGCTTGTTAACCGGATGTATGCCGGCATCACTTACCGCGGATTGCAGAAGGAACTCCGCAAGATGCCGTACTACGAACAGATGAGTGATATTATCGAAGCATTGTCATACGAGTATAAAGACGAAGCAGTCTACCAACGATTGGCTGTCAATATGCTGCTCCAACTGTTGCCTTTGCTGAATACTAAAAACATTTTCCGCCAGTACACCAACAAGCATGCATGGCTTCGGGACAAACTGGAATATGGAGAAAAAGAGATCATTTATCCGATACATAACAACAAGTTCGTAAACTTCTGGCTTGAAATGCCTCAAAAGCCCATGAGTGATGATCTGTTTATCCGCTACTTCACGGTGCGCTATCAACTTTACAAGCTCACCAACTACATGGAACACACACCCGAACTGGAAGAAACAGACTCTTACCTTCATGCCACGGACTTCGCCCGTGCATGGATGCTCGGAATCATCCCGACAGAAGAAGTATACCGCGAAATGATGGGACGCATCAGCTCGCCCGCCCAGATCAAGGCAATCACCACGGTATTGAACGACAACGTTCGTTTCAATAAGGAAAAAGAAAGATACGCCGACATCAAAAACGTCGATTTCTCTCTCTTCCGTTCTCTTGCACAGAAGATAGTAGACCGGATTCTTGAAATCGAACTAAAACGGGGAGACTCCGAGACACAAGTCACCAGCCTTGCGGAAGAACTAAGTTATATTTATGGAGCGGACACATTTATCCACATTCTGCAAGCATTCGGCAAAGATACGTTCATACGCGACAGCTACAACTGGGGCAGCACCAAACGAGGTGTATTGAGCAGCTTGCTCCATGCTTGCCATCCCCTACCAACAGATACCAGCGAAAACCTGAAGAAACTGGCGAAGCAAGCCGAAATCAGTGACGAACGACTAGTAGAAGCCGCCATGTTCGCTCCGCAATGGATTGAACTGACCGAAAAGGCAATAGGCTGGAAAGGACTGACAAGTGCCGCCTATTATTTCCACGCCCATACCAATGAAACATGTGACGACAAGAAAAAAGCAATCATCGCCCGCTACACCCCTATCGACGTGGAAGACTTGCGGGAAGGTGCTTTTGATATCGACTGGTTCAGGGATGCATTTAAGACAATTGGCAAACGACGCTTCGAAGTGGTCTACAATGCCGCCAAATATATCTCATGCAGCAATAGCCATACCCGTGCCCGCAAGTTTGCCGATGCCACCAACGGCGCGGTGAAAGCGGCAGATGTAAAGAAAGAAATAGTTGCCAAACGCAACAAAGACTTATTGATGAGCTACGGCCTCATCCCATTGGGACGGAAACCGGACAAAGAACTGCTGGATCGTTATCAATACCTGCAAAAGTTCCTGAAAGAGAGTAAGGAGTTCGGTGCTCAAAGGCAGGAAAGCGAAAAGAAAGCGGTAAACATCGCCCTGCAAAACCTGGCACGTAACTCCGGCTACGGAGATGTTACCCGTCTGACCTGGAGCATGGAAACGGAACTAATCAAAGAACTTCTCCCCTACCTGTCTCCCAAAGAGATAGACGGCGTAGAAGTGTACGTGCAAATCAACGAGGAAGGCAAATCGGAGATTAAACAAATCAAAGACGGCAAAGAGCTCAACAGTATGCCTGCCAAACTGAAAAAGCATCCGTATATAGAAGAACTGAAAGCGGTACACAAAAAGCTGAAAGACCAGTACACCCGCTCCCGCGTGATGCTGGAACAGGCGATGGAAGACTGTACCCGTTTTGAAGAAAGCGAATTGCGCAAGTTGATGCAGAACCCTGTCATCTGGCCATTGTTGAGACATCTTGTCTTTATCTGTAACGGACAGACAGGCTTCTACACCGACGGATTGCTGGTGACTGTGAATGCCGTTTGCCTACCGTTAAAACCGAAAGACGAGTTACGCATCGCCCATCCCACAGACTTGTACGCAAGCGGTGACTGGCACGCCTATCAGAAATTCCTGTTCGACAAAGCAATCCGCCAGCCTTTCAAACAGGTGTTCCGTGAGCTCTATGTTCCGACTCCGGAAGAAGTGGAAGCCACTCAATCCCGCCGTTACGCCGGCAATCAGATCCAACCGCAGAAAACGGTTGCCGTACTGAAAGGCCGTCGCTGGGTAGCCGACTACGAAGACGGTCTCCAAAAGATCTATTACAAAGAGAACATCATCGCCACCATCTACGCCATGGCAGACTGGTTCTCTCCTGCCGACATCGAAGCTCCGACGTTAGAATATGTCTGCTTCCACAACCGCAAGGACTACAAGCTGATGAAAATCTCGGAGATTCCTCCTGTCATCTTTTCGGAAGTGATGAGAGACGTAGACTTGGCAGTAAGTATAGCCCATGCCGGAAGCGTCGATCCGGAAACCAGCCACTCTACCATCGAGATGCGCAGCATGTTAGTGGAACTGACAATGCCGTTGTTCCATTTCAAGAACGTGACGATAAAAGGAAGTTTCGCTCACATCGAAGGCAAACTGGGTAAGTACAATATCCATCTGGGCAGCGGCGTGATCCATCAGGAAGGCGGCGCGCAGATTGCCGTTCTTCCGGTACATTCGCAAAATCGCGGACGCCTGTTCCTGCCTTTTGTAGATGAAGATCCGAAGACAGCCGAGATATTGACTAAGATTATCTTCTTTGCAGAAGACGATAAGATAAAAGACCCAAGCATCCTGAACCAAATCAAATAGAAAAGAGATGGCAGAGAATTTAATCATCGGCACAGGAAATAAGGAAGAGAAATACCGGGAGTTACTTCCGCAACTACACGCTCTGGTAAGTACGGAAACGGATCTCATAGCCAATCTTGCCAACGTGGCAGCAGCGCTCAAACAGACTTTCGGTTTCTTTTGGGTAGGCTTTTACCTTGTGAAAGAGGATGAACTCGTACTGGGTCCGTTTCAGGGTCCCATTGCCTGCACCCGCATCCGCCTCGGCAAAGGGGTTTGCGGCACAGCTTGGAAAGAGGCCCGGACACTGATTGTACCTGACGTAGAACAGTTTCCCGGACACATTGCTTGTAGTTCGGACTCGAAATCGGAAATAGTAGTACCGATCCTCCAACAAGGTGAAGTTGTTGGAGTGCTGGATATTGACAGTAATGAACTAGATAGTTTCGACACCATCGACGCACGCTATCTGGAAGAGATTTGTACGTATATTGGATAAGTTGACAACCATGCAAACGTCCTGAAAAAACAGAGGCTCTGATTGAGTGAATCAGAGCCTCTGTTTACTATAAATAGAGCCTCTGTTCAGGTCAAACAGAGGCTCTATTTTTTTACCAGTCCATATCTTCTATTTCCCGTTCCCGGTACAGTAGAAGTTGTTTGCGAAGCGAACTCATTTCGCGTCTCATATCTTCCATCTTTTCCAGTAAATGATGAATGGCATCGATACCTTCCATATTGATGGATAAGTCGTAGTACATTCTGCTGTAACGCTCCACGTTCGGGAGTTCCGACAAAAGCAGATAATGTTCGCCGCCTTCGGTATGTACGTTAATCAAACCGCCCTCTTCCAACAAGTCGATGAATGAAGGCTCAATATGACATTTGTGACAGTATTCACTGACAATAATTAATTCGGTCTGCATAGTGCTCATTCATTTTAGTTCATACTCTGTAATTGACGGAACAACTCTTTCTGTTTGTCGGTCAAGTTCGTAGGAATCTTGACGGAATAGGTCACAATCAAGTCACCGAATTGTCCTTCCTTCTTATAAACCGGGAATCCTTTACCTTTCAGGCGGACTTTCGTACCGTTCTGCGTTTCCGGTTTTATCTTCAGTTTCACTTTACCGTCCAGCGTGTCGATTACTTTCTCACCTCCCAATACAGCAGAATAAAGGTCTACTTCCACATCTACGTACAGGTCGTCGCCCAGGCGTTTGAACACCGGGTCTTCGGCTATCACAAACGTAATGTACAAGTCGCCCGCAGGTCCTCCGTTGACACCTTCGGCTCCGTAGCCTTTCAGTTTAATAACCTGTCCGTCGGCTACACCGGCAGGAATGGTGATACGCACTTGTTTACCATTGACGGTCAATATCTGCTTATGCGTTTGAGCAGCATCACGAAGGGAAAGATGAAGTTCGGCATTAAAGTCCTGTCCGCGGAATCCCGCAGAGCCTTGTCCTCTTCCTCCCCGATGTCCGAACATGGATTCGAAGAAATCTGAAAATCCACTGGCATTGCCACCGGAGAATCCCTCTCCATCGGAACTATACCAATAACTTCCGTTACCGTCGGAGAAACCTTGACCTGCACCACCGAATCCGCCGAAACCTCCCGCACCGCCATAGCCTCCGGCTTGTTGCTGTGCACGTTTCTGCGCTTCGAATTCATCGGCATGTTTCCAATGTTCTCCGTACTCATCATACTTTTTACGTTTCTCTGGATCACTTAGTACTTCATTGGCTTCGTTGATTTCCTGAAATTTATCCTTTGCACTAGGGTCATTAGGATTCAAATCAGGGTGATATTTCCGGGCCAACTTACGAAAAGCCTTTTTGATATCATTCTGCGAAGCACTTTTGTCTACTCCAAGAATCTTGTAATAATCTATATAGGCCATGTTTTATGAATTTAATCGTTCATACATCATACGGCAAATAACACGCCAATCCCGCTTTTGGATGCAAAAATTAACAAGGATTAATACCTAATACTTAATACTTGATATTCCTCTTTTCCAGCATCCGGAAGTCTTGCTTCTTCATACCCAAATCATCCAACGGACGGGGGTCGTTGTGATCGTTCAGATAAACTCTCGGTTTTAGGACGTAGTGCGGAGCCGTTACAGATTGCGAATCATCCCGGTAAGGAGTTTCTATTCCGGCTAAAGACAACATGGTCGGGAAGAAAGAGCTGCTGGAAGAAATATTCTTATCCTTATTATCCACAGCATTTTTCCAATGTTCGGGATAGGTTTCAAGGTAGTTGTCGGACATCCAGATGAGGAACGGCACGTGAAGTTGATAATAAGAAGGTACGGGAGAAGCGTGGAGGAACAGATGGCGGGAATCGTCGAAAATATCCTCACCATGATCGGAAGTGTAGAGCATAGCGGCATCTATCTGCTGTTTTTCCAACATGTGGATAAGGCGTGACAAGAAACCGTCCGTATAACGGATGGAGTTGTCATAGGCATTGACCAGGTTATCCCGGTATTTTCTTTCTGCTTCCATCGGATAATCGGGCGTAAAGAAAGCACTTTCCGACGGGTAACGTTCGCGGTAATTAAAGTGAGAACCGTAGGTGTGGAGCACGATAAATTGTTTCGTCGCACCTTTAGCCAGTTCCTGCTCCACCAATTTCAGAAGTTCGTCGTCAGAAGGATTATAGGAGGAACTGACAGAATCTTCTTTTATAAAATCGTACGTATCGGCTTCCATTCCGAAGAAGTCGATAAACGAATGGTTGTAACGTTGGTTGGAGAAAAAGGCTGTCCGGAAACCTGCCTCTTTGAAAGCGGTGATGATTCCTTTCTGATGATAGATAGAGTCGTAGTTGCAAGCGGTAGCGTCCGACATCAACATGGGGACACTTTTATGTGTCGTATTCGACTCTGTCAGTACTTTCGGGAAAGCAATCAGACCCGATTGCCGGGATAAGAGCGGGTTTGTTTCACGTTCGTAACCATACAGTTGCCAGTTCAGGGCACGGGAGGTTTCTCCTACGACCATTACGTATACTTCCCGTTTCTCTTTCGGATGCGTAGGCAGGGCATGGAAAGTAAAGTCCTTCGAAGTACGGTGATAATTCTGCGTCAAGGCGGTTCGTTGGAAGGCAAGACCTACGTTATAACACACGTTCAGCGGATATAAATCGGACTTCAACTCATATCCCGGGTCCTGCATATATGCTCCGACAAGGCTAAGGAGGGAGATTCCAAAGACTATGGAGGCTCTCTTCCGTTCTCTGCGGATAAATTCTGCCGTGAGTTTCCGCTTGCGTACAATTGAAATGGTCCCTAATATCAGGGCAGGTACGTAGAGTATGATGACAGCAATAATGGCAGGTGTGAGATTATCAAGCAATTCGAGGGCTTCACTCGAATTGGTAGTCACCAAGTTCAGAAACATATCGACAGCGATAATGGACTGGCCGAACAAATAAAGCAATACAATCTGAAAGGCTCCGAAAAACAGGAACAGGAATAAAATCCAAAGCATCTTGCCACAGTTTCTCGACAAAGTCATCAACAGATAATAGCAGCCGAAAGGCAAAAGCACATTACACACCTTTGCCATCAACGATAAAGGCTCTGTCAAACAGAGCACAAGGTTGGGTACTATCAAGATGAAGAGGAACAGATAAAACAGATGTTCCTGATTCTCCAACCAATTCTTTATATTCTTAAAAAGCTTCATTGATATTAAAAATAAATCCGGTCTGGTGTTTGCCAAACCCTAAATCCAAACGTACATTTACTCTCTTCTTAAACTCCCAACGATAACCGAAACCATAATTAGGCAGAATATGCTTCGGAGTAAACTCGGAGAGTCGTGGAAAAATCGTTCCCGCTCCTGCCCATACTGCTATTCCATTCCGTTTCCAGACGTGTTGCCGGAGTTCTATTTGCGCATCCATTGCTCCTTTGTCCCGATAGCGTCCTTCGTAATATCCGCGCATGGAGTAAGAGCTTCCCAGCGTTGCCATCAATCCCCACGGGGTATCGCCATAGGTGAGCAATGTGTGGAATTGTCCTGCCAGCACTCCGCCTTTCCATACGGGCTGATAATAGCTGGTAGTCAGTTCTGTGCTGCTAAACGCATATTTATTGCCGAGAAAAGCCGGGCTGAATCGCAGGTCTATCCGCAAGTAGTAGCCGTGAAATGCATTTGTCAGGAAATCACGTGAATCGTAAAGGAGGGAAAGTCCCAGGCTGGTATTGGTGGTCCGTGCCGCCATCCCTTCCCATAGTTCCGGTTTATCAAAGTCCCGTCCGTCAATATAATCAAATATGGCCATCGGGCCGATGTAGAAGTTCTTTGCCAGCCGGAACATAAAATCAACTTTCACCTGTGCTTGAAAACGTTTATAGTCGCTTTCATTATCAGAGTTGGCTCCATTGTCATATCCCCGTCCCCAATACAGGCTGGGGAAAGAATAGAAATAGAGATTGTAATTAAAGCGGTATTTGTCTTGCGGAAACAGATGGTTCCCACGGATTCCCAACAGGTAGAAGCCGACCGTCGACACATCTCCGTAAAGAGAGACATTGGAGGGAGGAAGAAGCGAATCGTTCCGATCGGTGCGATATAGTCCGGCTGCCACCAGTCCGAGTCCGAACTTGGTGTCACTGGAGTAGTGAGGACCACCTATCACACTGAAATCAAACTTTTTATTCTTTTTTTCCTTATTGGCGTCATTGAAGTAATCAAGAAACTTTTTAAAGAAGCTGCGCTTTGCCGGAATGGAATCTTCCATGGTTGCAGATATAGAATCCTCCGGCAGTTCAATTTTAGTAGAATGCAGCTGTGCGCCCAACGGGGTTTGTGTCAACAACAAAAGCGCGAATATGATTAGCCTGTTCTGTCTAGTATTCATAATCATAAGAAGTAGAAAACTTTGCGGACAAAGTTAGTTTCAAACTTCTTATTACAACAGAGTTTCAGAGGCTTTTGTTGTCCTGAATTTCCTTTTTAACGTTTCAAAAGTCCTATAAACTCGTCAACATCTTCTTCTGTCGTATCAAAAGAAGTTACCAAACGGATTTCATCCTTCTCTTCGTTCCAGAAATAAAAGAAATAAGACTCCAGCATCCGGTCGATAACCGGGCGGGGCAGGATGAGGAATAGTTGGTTGCTCTCGGCTTTTTGAGTAAAAGTGACTTCGGGCAGTTTCTCTAATTCCGCACGAAGTTTGGCAGCCATCGCATTGGCGTGGCTGGCATTCTTCAGCCAAAGGTCGTCAGTGAGGTATGCCGTAAACTGGCAAGAGAGGTAACGCATCTTCGAAGCGAGCTGGGCGGATTGCTTACGGATGAAACGGGCTTCCGGTTGCAGGTCTTTATTAAATACAATCACGCACTCTCCCATCATCAGTCCGTTCTTCGTTCCGCCGAAACTAAGAATATCGACTCCGCAATCCACCGTCAGTTCTTTAAGGGAAAGATTCAGGGCGGCACAGGCATTGGCTATTCTGGCTCCGTCCATGTGTACATACATACCATTCAGATGGGCAAAGTCAGTCAGGCGTTTCAACTCTTCGGGAGTGTAGATGGTGCCAAGTTCGGTACATTGGGAGATGTAGAGAGCTCTAGGTTGCGAATGGTGTTGGTCGCCGAAACCGTGCAGGTAAGGTTGCATCAATTCCGGGGTAAGTTTACCGTCGGGAGTAGCAATCGGGCGAATCTGACAACCTGTCATTTTCACGGGAGAGCCACACTCATCGACATAGATATGAGCAGTTTCCGCACAAAAGATAGAATGATACGGGCGGGTCATCAGTTGCAATGCTACTACATTGCTGCCTGTTCCGTTGAATACAAACAAAGGGACACAGTTCGGGGTGAAGGTTTCTTTAATCTTCGCTACGGCTTCTTCTGTCCATTTGTCATCGCCATATCCTAAAGAATGGTCTATATTGGCCCGGTTCAAGGCTTCCATTACCAACGGATGCACACCGGAATTATTGTCAGAGGCAAAACTTCTCATTGTTTCTTGCATTTTAATTCGTGGTGCAAAGTAACAGAATTATTTCCGGAAATCAATTGAAAGGAAGATACATTAAAAGGAAAAAGGATAAAAAACGGGAATCTCCGAAGGGCTGACCGGGCTGTCATCCCTCCGGAGATTCTGCTGTTTTCGTTAAAGTGCCAAATTCTTTTAGCCAATATAAACATTCACACAGAGATATACATAGAGTTCTTCATCACACTGATCGAACTCAATCTTGCTCTCTCTTGACAACCACCCTAAAGCGGCACCCAGCTCTTTATCTTTCAACCCGGATTTTCTCTTCAGAAGTCCGTAGCTCCACTTTTCGTTATTGCTAAGCAGTTGCCAAACCTTACCGGCATTTACACCGATTTCATTTCTATTCATTTTTCTAGAGTAATTAAGAGGTTTAATACATTAGGTTAAGATTTCGCCTATAAAGATAACAAAAGGATATTGCAATTGTTTATACGTCTTTACTAAAAAGTTGTTACAAAATTATTTTTAACATAAAAGCGGTGATGTGTCCCGACACAAAGGCGTTATTAGCATATGTTAAATTAGAACTTTTCCTTGCAGACATCTGTTATTACATAAAAATCAATCCTAAACCAATTACAGCTATGGCAAAAAAAATAGCAGAACAACTGATAGATACTTTGGTTAAATCCGGAGTTGAACGCATTTACGCCGTAACAGGCGACAGTCTGAATGAGGTAAACGAAGCAGTCAGAAAAAACGATCAAATAAAATGGATACATGTGCGCCATGAAGAGACAGGAGCGTATGCCGCTGCTGCAGAAGCACAACTGACCGGCCGTCCGGGATGCTGCGCGGGAAGTAGCGGACCAGGACACGTTCATCTTATCAACGGTTTGTATGACGCGCACCGTTCCGGGGCACCGGTAATCGCCATCGCTTCTACGATTCCTACCGGAGAATTCGGTACGGAATATTTTCAGGAGACGAATACAATCAAACTTTTTAACGATTGCAGTTATTATAATGAAGTAGCCACTACTCCCAAGCAATTTCCACGTATGCTCCAATCGGCCATACAAACGGCTGTCACCCGTAAAGGGGTGTCCGTCATCGGGCTGCCGGGAGACTTGGCAAAGGCTTCTGCCGTTGCTGTCGACTCGTCGATCCGGAACTATCCTGCCCCACCGGAGGTTTGCCCGTCGGAAGAAGATTTGGCTCAATTGGCCGACTTATTAAACAAACATACACGTATCACTCTTTTCTGCGGCATCGGTTGCCGGGGAGCTCACGAGGAAGTAATCGCGCTTTCCGAGAAGCTGAATGCTCCGGTGGTATATACTTTCAAAGGAAAGATGGAGGTGCAATATGAGAATCCGTATGAAGTGGGTATGACGGGATTGTTGGGAATGCCTTCGGGATATTACAGTATGCATGAAGCCGAAGTGCTTCTCATGCTCGGCACTGACTTTCCGTATTCTGCTTTCCTGCCGGATGACATCAAGATAGCACAGATTGATATAAAGCCCGAACGTCTGGGACGTCGTGCAAAGGTGGATATCGGACTTTGCGGTGATGTTAAACTGAGCATCCAAAGTCTATTGCGTATGCTGAATCCGAAGACAGATGATTCGTTCCTGTTGAAACAACTCAAAAGATATGAAGGCGTAAAGAAGGATCTGGCTGCTTACACGGAAGATAAAGGCGACGTAAATAAGATTCATCCCGAATATGTGATGTCCGAAATAGACAAACTAAGTTCGGACGATGCTGTGTTCACAGTAGATACGGGAATGACTTGTGTGTGGGGAGCACGTTATCTGCAAGCGACAGGCAAACGCCACATGCTGGGTTCTTTCAATCATGGTTCTATGGCAAATGCTTTGCCGCAAGCCATCGGTGCCGCACTAGCTTATCCGGATCGCCAGGTAGTGGCGCTTTGCGGAGATGGTGGCTTGTCTATGACTTTAGGAGACTTGGAAACCGTTGTACAATATAAGTTACCAATTAAAATTATCGTATTCAACAACCGTTCATTGGGAATGGTGAAGTTGGAAATGGAAGTGGACGGATTGCCGGACTGGCAAACGAACATGTTGAATCCTGACTTCGCCCAAGTGGCCGAAGCAATGGGAATGACCGGGTTTAATGTCAGCGATCCGGAAGAAGTGTTGACTACTTTATTGAATGCATTCGAGTTGGATGGTCCGGTACTTGTTAATATCATGACCGATCCGAACGCACTAGCCATGCCTCCTAAAATTGAATTCGGGCAAATGGTGGGCTTTGCACAGTCAATGTATAAGTTGTTAATCAACGGCCGTTCACAAGAAGTGATTGATACGATCAATTCTAACTTTAAACATATACGGGAGGTATTTTAAGTTATTCTATTTTGAATATTTTCATAACCTCTCTCAAGGTATGACCTACTATTATTGTCAATTTCAATAAGGTAAGTCATACCTTTTTATAGTCTATCTTGAGGTGATAATCATTTTATTTTCTTATGTTTGTAATCATCAAAAAGCAAAAACACATGGAAAAGACCGACTCTTCGCCTTTATCCCGACAAGCGCTGTACGCAGATAAAAAACAATGGAATCAATTCCTTTCTATTTTTTTATTGGCAGTGGGCGTTGGTTTTACAGTGGCAGGAATTATCTTCTTCTTTGCCTACAACTGGGAGGAATTACCCAAATTTGCAAAGTTAGGAATAGTAGAAGTGTTATTAGTAGCTTCTGTCCTGCTCGCTACATTCACGCATTGGAATAAGCTCGTCAAACAAATTCTCCTGACCGAAGCTACATTCCTGATAGGCACGCTTTTCGCTGTCTTCGGACAAATCTACCAAACGGGAGCCGATGCTTACGATCTTTTCCTGGGATGGACTCTCTTCACTATTCTCTGGGCGGTTGCTATCCGTTTCGCTCCGTTATGGCTGACGTTCATCGGATTACTTTGTACTACGATATGGTTGTACAATATACAGATTGCCAGTGCCAACTCCTGGGAAATGACTTTGCTGGCCAATGCAGTAACCTGGATATGTGCCTTAACAACGATCATCACGGAATGGATGAGTGTAAAAGGTCATTTGGACAGAAACAATCGCTGGTTTGTCAGTCTTCTTTCACTGGCTACTATTATACATACCAGTTTTCTGTTAATGATGGCAATCTGCGAAGAGAATGCCATATTGTCTGTTCCTCTCATAAGCACCCTCCTTTTATTCTCTGCGGGACTTTGGTATGGATGGAAAGTAAAAAGCCTGTTCTATCTGGCTATCATTCCGTTTGCTGCGTTAATGATTCTATTGACTACATTCATATCACAAAGCGGTCTTAGGGATGTTCAGATATTCTTCTACGGAGGGGTTATTGTCATCACCGGAACAACTTTACTCATTTACATCATTCTTCATCTAAAAAAGCAATGGTATGGCACAGAAGCATAACCTCACCATTCAAGCCGTATCTATTATCGGAGGAATCCTGACGGCTATTTTCTTTCTGGGATTTCTGGCACTTGCCAGAATCCTCCGCTCCGATATTTCTTGCCTGATTGTAGGAAGTATATTAATTCTCACTACCCTAACAATCAGCCGCATGGTGATTCGGTCTTTTCTGGATGCAATGAACATCACTTTATACATAGCCGGGTGTGTATTGATTGGTTTTGGTATAAATGCCAGCATTAATATCCTCTTCACTACACTTATGGGAATCAGTATTCTCACATTCTTGTTATCAAGAGGGTTTATCCTCCCCTTTCTTTCAGTCATTCTGTTTAATATATCTTTCTTCGGAGAAGCCGCCCATGTCTTTTCTTCGTTTTATCCCTTGCAAATAGCTGTAGTTCCTATCCTTGCACTATTTTTATTTGCCAACATCTTTGAAACTAAGTTGTTTGAATGTATAGGAACAGAGAATTACTTTTCCAAATACAAACCATTTCATTTCGGATTATTCATATCCGGTATCGTCTCACTGGGAGGATTATCAATCAATTATCTGATATCAGAAACAAATAGCTGGCTTGTATCCTGCATACTGTCTGTTTGTATATGGATCGGTATTCTTATAATGGTTCAACGAATCATGCAGGTCATGAAAGTGGATCATCCGGTGAACCAGATTGGTATCTATATTCTTTGTATTGTTATCTGTCTGCCCACCGTGTTTGCTCCTTATTTATCCGGTAGTTTGTTACTAATTTTAATATGTTTCCATTATGGTTACAAAGCGGAGTGTGCTGCCTCGCTCCTTCTCTTTATCTATGCTGTTTCCAAATATTATTATGATTTGAATTTGAGCTTGCTCACAAAATCTATAACGCTTTTCTTCATCGGAATTGCATGTATTGCAGCCTGGTATTTCTTCACTCAAAAAAGAACAAGACATGAAAAAGTATAGCCGAATATTGATTATCGCAAACCTGATACTGCTATTGGGGTATTTCAACTGGTCGGTTTATCAGAAAGAGCAAACCTTGAAAGACGGACAGTTGGTTTTGTTACAGCTAGCCCCCGTCGATCCCCGCTCTCTTATGCAAGGAGACTATATGAGACTTAACTACAAAGAAGCCTCATCAAATCTGCCAGATGAGCAAACCGACACACGCGGTTATGCTATACTCCGAACGGACAGTAATCAGGTAGGAGAAATTGTACGATTACAAAATACGTTGGAACCTGTAAACGACAATGAGCTAGTCATCAAATATAAAATAATAAATAGACGCCTCTTCCTCGGCGCCGAATCTTTCTTCTTTGAAGAAGGACAGGATACTCTTTATCAAAAAGCCGTATATGGCGGACTGAAAGTAGATGATAAAGGGCAAAGCTTACTCGTGGGATTGTATGATGGGGACTTTCATCTTATTCAATCCGATAAATAAAGACTAATAAGAAAACCCGGACTTTCGCAAGCCCGGGCTTTCTATATTCTCAAAACATCTCCTTAATCTATAGGGAAATAAGGGACTAGCAAATTGGGTTCTAGTGCAAATAAGGAGACGTTATGAAATAAAAAAAAGGGATACCTGTGGGAAATAAGGGAGGTATCCCTTTCTATAAGAAGAACAGAATTGGAAGGATTGACTTTCACAAGCCAAATCCTTCACTCTGTTTCTTCTCGGCGTATTCTTCACACAAGGTGAAGAAGGGTTTTCTTTTTATAGTTACTTAGTTAGCTCCATCAGCTTTCATTACTATCGGACATTTAACTTCTGTAACAGCTCCCCATGTATCTGTAATCTTCACTAAAGCATAACCTTCAACTTTAGATGCAATGGATAGGGTAGTAGCTTTCAATTGTACAGTTAATTCACCTTCAAACGCAACGGGAGTAGAAGTTGCCCCGGCTATTTCAGCATATTTGGCAATCTCTGAACTTAGTTCTATAGTAACATCTGTAACTCTACTATCTCTACTTGTCTTAGCAATTGTCACGGCAACGTCTTTTACATCTTTAACAGTAAAATCAGCAGGTTTAATCTTGAATAATTTTTCAGATTCCTTTATTGACAATACTTTAGCTTTACTAGCAGCAATATCAGGATGTGAACCTTCTTTGATTGCAGATCTTACAGTTAAGTTAAACTCTTTAGAAATTGTAGCCAAACGTTTATTTCCAAACGGCTGGTATGCAATAGTCATACGACGCGTTGAATATACACCATCATTCTTAGTTGATTTGTACAACGGAACTGCAATTACAGAGTTTGTTTTGTTAACTAACCAATTTGCACCCATTTCCGGATTATCATCAGTACCAAAGTTAGGAGCTTTCTCATCAAAAGATATATGTCCCTTATCTTCAGCGCTCATTTCATCAAAGAGTGCATACAAGTCTTGATTTACAACTGCATTAGATTTATCAGGGGTACCATAAGCAATAGCAGTTTCAGAACTTGTGAAATAAGCACTTAACGGTGTAAATGCAAATATACCTGCATTCTTAACTTCCACTTTCACATTTACCTTCTTAATTACTTCATCTCCCAATGTTGGTTGATAGTCCGGATTAATAATTTCCAAAACAGCATTATGCATTACAGCTGCAACCATAGTCGGATTAAATTGGAAGGCAATCTTATATCCTGTAACTTTACCTTTATTATCTGTTATAGTAACAGGTTGCTCACCAACAAGATCAATAGAACCACTTTCATAAGCATACTCATTGCCATTAACAGAAATCTTATCTCCAGCGGCAAATCCAATGCTCTTCAATCTTACAGTAGGTTTCTTCTTGCCAGTAAACTCTTTGTTCAGAATAGCGAATAAATCATCGGTTGAGTTAACAACAAGATCAGAGGTATTATTTGAAGGATCTGTGGCATCTGCACCCTTAGTCAGATTCCAAACAACAGCATCAGCGATAGTAATATCAGCACCCGTGTCATAAGTAAAGTTCACTGTAAAGGTTTTAGCATTACCTCCTTCAACTTTTGTACCGTCTGTTTTCAAGTAATTAACTTTCACTTCAATAGTACCTTGTTTTGTAGGTGAGGAAATAGTATTTGTAGCTTCGTCAAATACAGCACCAATAGCTTCCAAATCAGCCTTTTCAATAGAATAATAATGAGCTGCAACTTTGGACAATTCAGCAGCAAACAATTCATCAAGTTTTGCAGATGATGTATAAACCACATCTACTTCTTTATTAGTAATATCCAAAGCCTCATTTTTAGCAATAACCTTCACATCATAATTTGATATGATATTATTTCCCCAAGCATCTTTAGCACGTAAAGCATAAGCTATCGCTTTATTATTCAAACTATTATCGGCTGCTTTATCAGCAATCAAAGAAACTGTAAGATCATAAATTCCCTGATTCCATTTCTTTTCGCCATCCGCACGGGTGGTTAAAGGATTTTCAGAAAGATTCTTTTCTTTTGATAGAACTGTATAACAAACCTCCCCATGAGAATTAATCAATTCAACAGGATATTCAGAGAAGTCAACACTAACCGGATTGATTAATGCATGCATTACAGAGCTATTTGCACCAACTAAAGTAGTAGCTTTTTCTGTAGAACCATAAGTTACATTATGGAACTTAACAGTAGTACCTTTAGCCAATATACCATAATACATTGTTACCTCACTCATACCTTCACTAATTTTTCCATCAGCAATTGACACAACAGTCATACTTGACAATTTATCTGCTGTTGGCAATATAATAGTTTTATCAGTATAAGTTCCATCTTCATTAAGTGCACCGACATGAAGTTCCCATGCTGGTCTGTCTGCTGCTTCAACAACATATACACTTGTTTGGGCATAATCTCCACGTACTAACTTACCTTTAGTTCCGTCTTCATTTTCAGCATTGATATCCCAATAACACCAATAACCATCTTCGTCAATGAAAGGAGATACTCCGTCTGTACCTGCAGCCTGAGAACCTTTTACAAATTTGCCGGCGGCATCATCATAATAATACCAGTATCCATCTTCAATATAAGGAGACTTGCCATTTGTTCCTTCCGTGACTTCGCCGCGGTCGCCTTGTGCTTTATCTCCTTTTACGAAACCGCCCTTTCCATCATTAGCCTTATCATCCCCAAAATACCAATAGCCTTTATCACCATTAGTTCCATCCGCGATGTAAGGTGAATGTCCGTCTGTGGCTTTTGCATACCATCCGGTACCTTTTTTATCAATCAACCATTCTCCGGTCTCCGGATCAATAGTCACTTTCGATCCCGGAGTTCCCTGTCCACCAGCTACTCCCGGAGCACCTGTATCACCCTTGTCACCCTTATCACCTTTAGCACCATTTATGATACTATAAGATTTTCCATCGTTAAATGTTACCTTGAATCCACCAGTAACAGGTTCTACACTCTTCACCCAATTACCAGCATCTACAAATTTCTGCAGATCAGCGATGCTAGCCTTATTAGCATCAATCTGTGTTTGCAGATTGTCGATGTCATCATCATAGTCTTTACAGCCTACATAGGTGACAGTAGAAAGTGCCAACGCCCCGAAGAACATCACTTTTACAAATTTTCTTTTCATAACTACTTAAAAATTACATTAATAATATATTATTAAACACTAAGTTTCAATAATAGCATGCCCGTTACTTTGTAGGTAACGGAAGAACCTTTGTCCTGCTCTTCGGGAGTAGTCAATACTGAAAAACGATACGATATGCTACGAAACTTTTTTACCCCTGCTTTTGAAAGCAAGTAGCGGGGAGGGGAAATCTTGTGCAAAATTTAGAAGTTAACAAAGCCCTAATACAAAGAATCCGCGTGTTTTATCTGTCCTATTCCTTTTTTGAGTGGTTTATTAGAAAAAATGTATGATTTCGTTTGGTTGTTTTAAGAAATATGCTCATATTTGCACCGGTATTTATTCCCGTTACCTACAAAGTAACAGACTATTTATCAAGCGATTAATCCACTAATAGTACGCTTCACAAAATCAACGACCTGTCTATTAGCTTCATCTATTTTCTTATTC
Source organism: Bacteroides sp. 1_1_30 (assembly GCF_020982715.1). NCBI lineage: Bacteria > Pseudomonadati > Bacteroidota > Bacteroidia > Bacteroidales > Bacteroidaceae > Bacteroides > Bacteroides sp. 1_1_30. The sequence continues at coordinate 7,752 of NZ_JAJKHN010000035.1, read as the reverse complement.
CTGAAAGGCTTCAGATACGTTTCAGTCACAGTGATGGAAGAGTGTCCCATTGCTTCGGAAATAATACCCGGATGAATCTCACAATAATAGGCTGTCGTAGCCCAAGTGTGACGTGCCATGTAAGTAATATTTAGAAATGCAATAAAAAACAGAATGACGATAATTAAACGTAAAACGTTTATAATTAAGCATTTTGCGAGAATTGCAGAACAGACAGACCTGCAAAAGAAAACAAAATATTGCGACGTTTCAGTTACCAGACTGTTAGCCGCCTGTTTCGGAAACGACGGCAGGTAACCGAATTTTTACCGATAAGAACAAAGCGGATTTGTATTCACTGTTTCTCAATGTTTTGCATGCCAAAGGACGCTTTTCAAAGGAGTATTTTTACAACCTAAAAAAGAGCGTTATGAAAGTGGAAAAATTCAAGGTGCTGCTCTACCTGAAAAAGAGCGAGCCGGACAAGACCGGCAAAGCCCCGATCATGGGACGGATCACCCTCAACCGCACGATGGCGCAGTTCAGCTGCAAGCTCTCCTGCACCCCCGGGCTGTGGAACGCGCGTGAGAGCCGGCTGAACGGCAAGAGCCGGGAAGCGGTGGAGACCAATGAAAAAATAGAAAGACTGCTGCTTGCCGTACACTCGGCCTTCAATTCCCTCATGGAAAGAAAAAGGGATTTCGATGCCGCCGCGGTCAGGGACATGTTCCAGGGCAATGCGGGCATGCAGATGACCCTGCTCAAACTTCTCGACCGGCATAACGGGGAAATGAAGGCCCGTGTCGGTGTGGACCGTGCGCCCACCACACTCTCGACCTACCTCTTCACCTACCGCACGCTTTCCGAATTCATCAAGGCGAAATTCAAGGTTCCGGACCTTGTCTTCGGGCAGCTCAACGAGCAGTTCATCCGCGACTATCAGGATTTCATCCTTCTGGAAAAGGGATATGCCGTGGACACGCTTCGCGGCTACCTGGCCATCTTGAAAAAGATCTGCCGCATCGCCTACAAGGAGGGCCACTCGGAGAAATACCATTTCTGCCACTTCAAGCTGCCCAAGCAGAAGGAGACAACACCGAAAGCACTCAGCCGTGAGAATTTCGAGAAGCTGCGTGATCTGGAGATACCGGAAAAACGCAGGTCACATGTCATCACCCGGGACCTCTTCCTCTTCGCCTGTTACACCGGCACCGCCTATGCCGATGCGGTAAGCATCACCCGGAAGAACCTCTTCCGGGATGACGAGGGCAGCCTCTGGCTGAAATACCAGCGAAAGAAAACCGACTACCTCGGACGTGTCAAGCTGCTTCCGGAAGCCGTCGCGTTGATTGAGAAATACCGGGACGATACCCGCGAGACTCTTTTCCCGCCGCAGGACTACCACACGCTCAGGGCCAATATGAAATCCCTGCGCCTGATGGCAGGGCTGAGCCAGGACCTTGTCTACCACATGGGACGGCATTCTTTCGCCTCGCTGGTCACGCTCGAGGAGGGAGTGCCGATAGAGACCATCTGCAAAATGCTGGGACACTCCAACATAAAGACCACCCAGATATACGCGCGCGTAACCCCGAAGAAGCTGTTCGAGGACATGGACAGGTTCGTCGAGGCAACCCGCGATTTGAAACTTATCCTTTAATCCCTAAACAATCATTATCATGCGCAGTACATTCAAGCTCTTATTCTACATCAACCGTAACAAGGTGAAATCGGACGGCACGACCGCCGTCCTCTGCCGGATCAGCATCGACGGAAAGAAATCGGCAGTCACGACAGGCGTCTATTGCAAACCCGGGGACTGGGACAGCAAGAAGTGTGAAATCAAAACAGCCAGGGAGAACAACCGCCTTGCCGCCTTCCGCAGCCGGTTGGAAGAGGCGTACGGGAACCTGCTGAGGAACCAGGGAGTGGTCACGGCCGAACTGCTCAAGACCACCGTGTCAGGCGCCAATTCCGTACCGGAATACCTCCTGCAGGCCGGAGAGGTGGAACGCGAACGGCTCAGGGTCCGCTCCAAGGAGATCAACTCCACTTCCACCTACCGCCAGTCGAAGACCACCCAGCTCAACCTCAGGCAGTTCATCGAATCCCGCGGGATGAAGGACATCGCCTTTTCGGACATCACCGAGGAGTTCGCCGAATCGTTCAAGGTCTTTCTCAAGAAGGAGCTGGGACACAGGAACGGACACGTGAACCACTGCCTGTGCTGGCTCAACCGGCTCATCTACATCGCCGTGGACCGGGAAATACTAAGAGCCAATCCGATAGAGGACGTGGCATACGAGAGGAAAGAAACACCTAAACTAAGGCATATCAGCCGCAGTGAACTGAAGCGGATGATGGAAACCCCGCTGCCCGACCCGATGATGGAGCTGGCACGCAGGACGTTCATCTTCTCCTCGCTGACCGGTCTGGCCTACGCGGATACGAGGGCTCTCCATCCCCGTCACATCGGAACGACTTCGGAAGGAAGAAGGTATATCCGCATCCGCCGCGCCAAAACGGACGTGGAGGCGTTCATCCCGCTGCATCCCATAGCCGGACAGATACTGGAGCTTTACAACACCACGGATGACGACAGGCCGGTATTCCCGCTGCCGGTCCGCGACGTCCTCTGGTATGAGGTACATGGAATGGGCGTGGCATTAGGCATGAAAGAGAACCTGTCCTACCACATGGCCCGGCATTCGTTCGGGACCCTGACACTGACCGCAGGTATTCCGATAGAGAGCATCGCCAGGATGATGGGCCACACGAACATCGACAGCACGCAGGTCTACGCCCAGGTCACCGACCGGAAGATATCCTCGGACATGAACCGGCTGATGGAAAGAAGAAAGCCCGCGGCCGGCAAGGAAGCCGCAGGCTAAATAAAAACTGCCGCCGGAATCGTAAATGCAATTCCGGCGACAATCCTTAAACTTAAATACGATATTATACCAATGCAGGGTGATAGTTCTCCTCCAGCAGCCTCTCGATGTCCGACTGCCTGTACAGGATCTTCCCGCCAAGCTGGATATAGGGAATCCGTCCTTGGTCCCTGTAATCCTGCAGGCACCTGCGGCTGATCTTCAACATCCCGGAAAGCTCCCTGTCGGTCAGGAACCGTTCCCCGTTGAAGGGAGGACGGTTGTCACGGGCAAGACGTTCCACTTTTTTCTCCATGTCGTCCAGCAGGGCAAAGAACCTGCGGACACGTTCGTTCTCCTTGTCGATAATGCCTTCCATCTCTTCCGCTCTTTAAAGGTTTCCGTTCTTCCTTCTTTCTCTCACCTCCTTCTCCTTGCGTCTGATGCCGACGTAGACCATCAACTTCTCCACATCCCCGGGCTTGTAATAGAACTTGCGCTGGAGGCGGGTGAACGCCAGCCGTCCGGTATCGCGGAGAGTCTGCAGGGTACGCGGCGAGATGTCAAGGCGCAGGCAGACATCCTGGCCGTCCAGTCACTCTCCGGGTTCCTTACAGCGGTTTCTCTCATACAATCTGTCCACACGTGCGGACAGGTTCTCGGCGCGCGCCAGCATCCTCTCAAGGACACCGGCCTCGATGTAGCATATTTCCATATTTTCAACTCGTTTAAATATCAGTGCGAATATAAGGGAAGAAACCATGAGAGGCAAGCACGACCGGCACACTGGCAGGAATAGTCATGGATAGTCGGTTTTTGTCATATGGGAAGGAAAAAGAAAGCCGAAGCAGGTCTGGATCCACTACCCCCTTTGGGTATGTGAAAGGAACGTTGTGGTGAAAGAAAAAACTCCTTTTCACACATGGATGAGGCAATGCCGGAAGTCCGGCAATAAAAAATGTGGCTTCTCTATCCGGGTAAATGCCATGATTACAGACTTCTTCCTGTTCCTATACCATCAGGTCGGTTACCTTCAGGTTAACAACTTATCCAACCTGTGATAGATCCGGATGTGAAAAGATTACTTTGGCTGGCTATTACAATATAATAAGTAGAATCATGTCAAATCTACTGCTGCTATTGTTTGTTGATAATGGCTGGCAGTAGAACAAACTTTCGTTAAACCAATACGTTCATTCTTTATTATCAAGTTTTTAGACTACCTTTGTATTTTATTAACTCATTTACCAAACATTATGGGACTACTCAAACCGAATCAAGTTTTGAACAAAGCATATAGACAGGTTGCGATTGAAACAACAGATTTTGACTTATTCAAAAATGCCCTTCGCACATTGAGAGACAATATTGTGGATGGGCAAAGAGAACACACGCAAAAAGAACATTTACGTAATTTTCTGAGTGAAACGTTCTACAAGCCATACTACATGGCTCCCGAAGAAGATATTGATTTGGCTATCCGATTGGATAAAACTATCAAGTCCAATATAGGGTTATTGATTGAAGTAAAGAGTACCACCAACAAAGGTGAGATGATTTCTAATGACAATCTTAATCGTAAGGCTTTGCAGGAATTATTGCTATACTATCTTAAAGAACGTGTCAATAAGAAGAACAATGATATTAAATATCTCATCGCTACTAATATTCATGAATTCTTTATTTTTGATGCCCATGAGTTTGAACGCAAATTCTATCAGAACAAACAATTACGTCGTGAGTTTCAAGACTTTGTGGATGGACGCAAAACCAGTAACAAAACCGATTTCTTCTATACTGAAATTGCAACAACCTATATTGAGGAGGTGAAAGATAGCCTTGAATACACTTACTTCAACTTACAAGACTATCAACACCTGCTTGATAGAACAGACAGTAGCGCTTCACGCAAACTTATCGAACTTTATAAGATATTCAGCGATACACATCTTTTGAAGCTATCGTTCCAAAATGACAGCAATTCGCTCAACCGTGGATTCTACACTGAGCTGCTACACATTATTGGTATTGAGGAACGCAAAGAGAATAATAAAACCGTGATTGTACGCAAAGCTGTGGAACGGCGTGACGAGGCTTCATTACTAGAGAATACTATTAACCAACTGGATGCAGAAGATTGTTTGCGTCACATAAATGGTCGTTTGTATGGGAATGATTATGAGGAACGGTTATTCAATGTTGCAATGGAATTGTGTATTACTTGGATGAATCGTATCCTTTTCTTGAAACTGTTGGAGGCTCAGATGTTGAAATACCACAATGGAGATGCAATCTATAAATTTCTTTCAATAACTAAGATTCATGACTATGATGATCTCAACACACTCTTTTTCCAAGTGCTTGCACGTGACATGGGCAGCCGCACACACTCCATTATGCGTGATTTTGCTTACGTTCCCTATCTTAACAGTTCTCTTTTCGAGGTGACAGATTTGGAAAGTAAAACAATTAAGATAAACAGCCTTTCACAACGTACGGTACTTCCTGTCTTGGCGAGTAGCGTATTACGAAATAAAAAACGCAATCTACAAGTCAACGCATTACCCACCCTGCAATATTTGTTTGCTTTTCTCGACGCTTATAACTTTGCGAGCGAAGGCAGTGAAGAAGTGCAAGAAGAGGCTAAAACACTCATCAATGCTTCTGTTTTAGGGCTTATATTCGAGAAAATAAATGGTCACAAGGATGGTTCAGTATTCACTCCAGGCTTTATCACTATGTTCATGTGCCGTGAAGCAATCACCAAGACCGTGTTGCAAAAGTTTAATGGTTATTATGGCTGGAATTGTACCACCCGTATAGAACTATACAACCATATTGACAATATAGTCGAAGCTAATGAACTAATTAACAGTTTGCGACTGTGTGATCCAGCTGTTGGTTCGGGTCACTTTCTTGTGTCTGCTCTCAATGAACTGATACTCTTGAAATACGAATTAGGTATTTTGGTAGATGCTACCGGTAAGCGTATCCGCAAAGCGGACTATCAACTTGCCATTGAAAATGACGAGCTGATTGTTACCGATACCGAAGGTAATTTATTTGCTTACAACCCACTCAATGCGGAAAGTCGCCGCATGCAGGAAACTCTTTTCAAGGAGAAGCGTCAAATCATTGAGAACTGTTTATTTGGCGTTGATATTAACCCCAACTCTGTGAAGATTTGCCGCCTACGACTGTGGATTGAATTGTTGAAGAATGCTTACTATACGGCTGAAAGTAATTACACTTATTTAGAAACCTTACCAAATATCGACATTAACATCAAATGTGGAAATTCTTTGCTTCACCGATTCGCTTTGACAGACAGTATTCAGACCGTACTGCGAGAGTCTAGTATCAGCATCAGCCAATATAAGGAGGCTGTAGCTAAATATAAAAATGCCCAAAGTAAAAGCGAAAAGCAGGATTTGGAAACGTTTATAACAGAAATCAAGTCGAAACTGAAAACAGAGATCAACCGCCGGGATGCACGATTGGTTAGATTGAACAAACGCCGCTCTGAGTTGGCAAACTTACAAGCGCCTCAACTGTTTGAACCGACAAAAAAGGAAAAGAAAGCGTCGGACAAGCGCATTGCCGATTTAAAGAAAGAAATTGCGACTTTAGAAAATATATTTGAGGAAATACGCTCCAACAAAATTTATCTTGGTGCATTCGAATGGCGTATAGAGTTTCCAGAAGTACTCGATGCCGAAGGCAACTTCTTGGGATTTGACTGTATCATTGGCAATCCACCTTACATTCAGTTACAATCTATGGGTAAGAGTGCCGATGTATTAGAATGCATGGGTTACATAACTTATGCACGCACTGGTGATATTTACTGCCTCTTCTATGAGTTGGGTATGAACCTGCTTACTCCCAATGGTTTTCTTTGCTATATCACGTCTAATAAATGGATGCGTGCAGGGTATGGTGAAGCCTTGCGAGGTTATTTCGCAAGCAAGACCAATCCTATTATGTTGGTAGATTTTGCAGGTATAAAAATATTCGATGCAATAACGGTAGAAGCAAATATTCTTTTATCTCAAAAAGCAGCAAATATTTTTAACACACAAGCTTGTTTGGTACAAGATTCGAATGGCTTGAATAATTTGAGCGATTTCGTGCAGCAACAAGGCGTGAAGTGTAACTTTGCAGATTCTATCCCATGGGTGATATTGTCTCCCATTGAACAGAGCATCAAGCAGAAGATTGAGTCTGTGGGAATACCCTTGAAGGATTGGAACATCCAAATCAACTATGGGATAAAAACTGGTTTCAATGATGCTTTTATCATTTCTACCGAAAAGCGTGATGAGATACTAGCGAATTGTCAAACAGAAGATGAACGTGTTCGGACGGCTGAACTTATACGACCGATTCTTCGTGGCAGGGATATCAAGAGATATGAATATGAATGGGCGGACTTGTGGATTATAGCCACATTTCCTTCGCGGCATTATGATATAGAAAGTTATCCTGCGGTGAAAAATTATCTTCTGTCAATTGGCATAGAGCGTTTAGAACAAACAGGAGAAACTCATATTGTTAATGGCAAAAAAATAAAAGCCCGAAAGAAAACTAGTAACGAGTGGTTTGAAACACAAGATAGCATCAGTTATTGGGAGGATTTTTCTAAGCCAAAAATTGTATGGAAAATAATCGGAAACCAAATGGCTTTTGCATATGATGCCAACAATTATGTAATGAACAATGCCTGTTATATTATGACAGGCGATCATTTGGATTATCTGTTGGCAGTATTGACTTTTCCAATAACTGAAGTAACCTTCGTGTAATCATACGAGTCTGTGATTTCTTGCGTTTACGCAGTTTGCTATAAGCAAGATAGGCACGGCGTACATCAAGATACTTGTTACGGGGACGTTGTATGTGC